>NZ_JAOECR010000052.1:0-30898 GCF_029836955.1 Stenotrophomonas sp. GD04054
CAGAGCGGTGGGCCAAGCAGGGTTGGCACCGCCAGGACGGGCTCAGCCCTGCCCGGCGAACACCCGTTCCAGCACCTCGGACAGCTCGTCTTCCGAGAACGGCTTGGTGATGTAGGCCTTGGCGCCCTGGCGCATGCCCCACATGCGGTCGGTGTCCTGGTCCTTGGTGGTCACCAGGATCACCGGGATATGCCGGGTCGCCTCGTCGCGGGCGAGGGTGCGGGTGGCCTGGAAGCCATTGAGGTTGGGCATCACCACGTCCATCAGGACCAGGTCGGGCAGCTCGGCCTTGGCGGTTTCGACCCCGGCGGCGCCATCGGTGGCGGTCAGGATCTGGTGCCCGAGCTTCTCGACGATGCGCTGTATCCCCAACAGCTGCGACGGTGAGTCGTCGACGATCAGAATGCGTGCCATGTTGTTCCCCATGTAATGCCCGCAGTGTAGTGCGGGCCCATTACTGGCGGGAGGGGCGCATCTGCCGTCCGTCGCCTGCCTGCGACGTTCAGTCGATCCGCACCACGGTGCGGCCCAGCGAACCGCCCGCCAGCATCCGTTCGAACACGGCAGGAAGGCCATCGAGGCCGACTTCGGCGGTGCAGATGCGGTCCAGCTGCTGCGGCTTCCAGTCACTGCCCAGCCGCGACCACACTTCTTCGCGCAGCCCGCGCGGTGCATTGGCCGAGGACACGCCCAGCAGTGACACGCCGCGCAGGATGAACGGCATCACCGTCATGTCCAGCGTCGGGCTGGCTGCCAGGCCGGCACTGACCACGCTGCCGTAGGGCACGGTCTGCGCCAGCAGGCTGGCAAGCATGTCGCCTCCGGCATTGTCGAGGCCCCCGCCGAAGTGGGCCGACTGCAGCGGGCCGGTGTCGGACAGTGCCTCGCGCGGTAGTACTTCAGTGGCGCCGATACCATGCAGGAACTCGGTCTGGTCCGGTTTGCCGCTGACTGCGTGCACGGTGTAGCCGGCGCGGCTGAAGATCGACAGCGCCAGCGCGCCGACACCACCGCTGGCGCCGGTGACCGCCAGTGGGCCGAGCTCCGGTGTCTGCCGGTTGTCCTGCATGCGCAGCAGCGCCAGCGCTGCCGTGAAGCCGGCGGTGCCCAGCACCATCGCCTCACGCGGGGTCAGCCCGGCCGGCTGGGCGATCACCGCACGCGACTCCAGCCGCACATACTGGCTGTAGCCGCCATCGCGGGTCTCGCTGAGGCCGCAGCCGGTGGCCAGCACCGCATCGCCTTCACGCCAGTCCGGGTCGGTGCTGGCGACCACGGTACCGGCCACGTCGATGCCGCCCACCAGCGGGAAACGGCGCAGGATCCTGCCTTTGCCGGTGCCGGCCAGGGCATCCTTGTAGTTGACTGAAGACCAGTGGGCGCGGATCAGTACCTGGCCGGGGTTGAGGTCGTCGACATTGAGCTGGGCCAGGCCGCTGCGGTAGCCGGCGGCGTCGTTTTCGATGCGGAAGGCGGTGAACGGGGTGGTGGGGGCCATCGGCGTTGCCTGACTTCGAGGAAAACGCCACCTTACCCCGTTGCCCCCCTTTCGATCCTGCCGATCCGCCCCATCTTGTATGATCGGTGATGGTTTCACGGCTGGTGGTGCGGGAAGGGCCCGCGCCGCAGCCCAAATCTTGATGGAGCGTGCATGGCCTGGAATACACCCGGCGGCAACAAGGGCGGACAAGGCCCCGAGGACAATCGACGCGGGCCCTTCGGGTCGCGCGGCGGTGGCAATGGTGGTGGCTGGGGCGGACTGCCCGGGCCGCTGAAGGACCTGTTCGACGGTGGCATCATGCGTTGGGTGGTGGCAGCCGTGGTGTTGCTGGTGCTGTTCTCCAGCTTCCAGCTGATCGGCGAACAGCAGCGTGGCGTGGTGCTGCGCTTCGGCCAGTTCTCGCGCATCCTGCAGCCCGGCCCGAACTTCAAGCTGCCGTGGCCGATCGAATCGGTCACCAAGGTCAATGCCACCGAGATCAAGACCTTCTCGATCCAGGTGCCGGTGCTGACCCGCGACGAGAACATCGTCAACGTCTCGCTGAACGTCCAGTACCGCATCGACGACCCCCAGCAATACCTGTTCGGCACGGTCGATGCCAACCAGGTGCTGGAGCAGTCGGCGCAGAGCGCGGTGCGCGAGGAAGTCGGCCGTGCTGACCTCAACGCGGTACTGAACAACCGTGGCCCGCTGGCCGTGGCCGCCGAGGAGCGCCTGCAGGCGCTGCTGAAGGCGTTCAAGACCGGCCTGACCGTGACCGGCCTGACCCTGCAGGACGCCCGTCCGCCGGAAGAAGTGAAGCCGGCCTTCGACGAGGTCAACGGTGCGCAGCAGGTCAAGGAACGCCTGATCAACGAAGCCCAGGCTTATGCCGCCAAGGTCGTGCCGGAAGCCCGAGGCCAGGCCTCGCGCGCCCGTACCACCGCCGAAGGCTACAAGCAGGCCGTGGTCTCCAAGGCCGAGGGTGACGCGCAGCGCTTCAGCCTGTTGCAGGCCCAGTACAAGGACGCCCCGGAAGTGACCCGCAAGCGCCTGTGGCTGGAGACCGTGCAGCAGGTGCTGAGCGAGAACCGCAAGGTGATCGGTGGCGATGGCCGCCAGCTGATCTACGTGCCGATGACCGGCGATACCCGTCCCACCACCTCGGCGCCGCCGGGAGTGACCAATCCGGAGGTGGTGATGCCGTCGCTGCCGGGTGCAGCGGCGGAAGCTTCCCGTGATCCGGGCCGGCCGGTGGGCCGCCCGACCGGGCGACCGAGCGGCCGTGAGGAGGGCAGCCGATGAAGAGTCCTATCTGGATCGCCGTGATCGTGGCGGTGGTGCTGGGCCTGCTTGGCTCGGTGTACGTGGTCCGCGAGGACCAGACCGCCATGGTGCTGAACCTGGGCAAGGTGGTGCGTTCGGACATCAAGCCGGGCCTGCACTTCAAGGTGCCGGTGGTGGAAACGGTGAAGGTCTTCGACCGCCGCTTCCAGGTGCTCGACACCGCCCCGGCGCGTTACTTCACCGCCGAGCAGAAGGACGTCAGCGTCGACTTCTTCGCCATCGGCTACATCTCCAACGTGGGTGACTACTTCCGTGCCACCGGTGGCGATCCGCGCATCGCCAATGCCCGCCTGGCACCGATCATCACCGACTCGCTGCGCAACCAGATCAACTCGCGCACCCTGCAGCAGCTGGTCTCCGGCGACCGCAGCGAGCTGATCGCCGAGCAGTTGAAGGGGATCAACGAAGCGGTGGCCGGCCTCGGCATGCAGATGATCGACCTGCGCATCAAGCAGGTGGACCTGCCCACCGACAGCCAGGTGATCAATGACGTGTACGAGCGCATGCGCGCCCAGCGCAAGCAGGAAGCGGCCAAGCTGCGTGCGGAGGGCGAGGAGCAGTCGCTGACCATCCGCGCCCAGGCCGACCGTGACAGCACCGTGCTGATCGCTGAGGCCGAGCGTGATGCACAGCGCCTGCGCGGTGAAGGCGACGCCGATGCGGCGCGCATCTACGGCAAGGCCGGCTCGGCCGACCCGTCGTTCTATGCGTTCTACCGCAGCCTGGAGGCCTACCGTGGCTCCATGACCGACGGCAACGGCGTGATCGTGCTCGACAAGAACGACCCGTTCCTGCAGTACCTGAAGAACGACCGCTGAGGTCGCAGGGCAGTACCCCACGGGGCCCGGCCAGAAGCCGGGCCCTGTGCTTTTTCCGGAGTCCCCCATGAAAGATCTGTTCGCCGCCGTCTGCCTGGTGGCGGTGCTGGAAGGCCTGTTCCTGTTCGTCGCCCCGTTCGCCTGGAAGCGCATGGCCGAGCGCCTGCTGGACCTGCCCAGCCCGGCCCTGCGCAGCTTCGGCGGGCTGGTGCTGCTGGCCGGCCTGAGCCTGCTGTGGTGGGCGCGGCATTGAAAGGGTCGTGCCTGACCGGCCGGTACATGCGTGGTCCGGCTCTGGCAGATGCCAACCTTGGTTGGCATTGCCGGCCAACGGCCGGCACGACCGGGCGGGGCGGCTGACCGGCCGGTGAAGCCGTCCGTCGGAAAGGTGGCACCCGACCCCGGAAACCCGGATAATGCACAAAAGCCGGACGGGCCTCCCCGTTCGGCTTTTTCCGTGTCTGGGCCTTCCATCGCCGGCTGCTCCCCGTTTGGAGCCGCCCTCCAGGTGCTGGCCAGCCCCGCCACGGTTCAACCGTCCGCGGCCCCGATGGCCGCAACATATGAGGAGCCCGTCATGGGTCAGTCTGTCGTAGTGTTGGGTGCCCAGTGGGGCGATGAAGGCAAGGGCAAGATCGTCGATCTGCTCACTGAGGAAATCGGCGCCGTCGTGCGCTTCCAGGGCGGCCACAACGCCGGCCACACCCTGGTCATCAACGGTAAGAAGACCGTCCTGCACCTGATCCCGTCGGGCATCCTGCGTGACGATGCGCTGTGCCTGATCGGCAACGGCGTGGTGATCTCGCCGGCCGCGCTGCAGAAGGAAATCGCCGAGCTGGAAGCCTCCGGCGTGGAAGTGCGTTCGCGCCTGAAGATCTCCCCGGCCGCGCCGCTGATCATGCCGTACCACATCGCCCTGGACCAGGCGCGCGAGCGCGCTGCCGGCGGCAAGGCGATCGGCACCACCGGCCGTGGCATCGGCCCGGCCTACGAAGACAAGGTGGCGCGTCGCGGTATCCGCATCGCCGACCTGCATTACCCGAAGCAGCTGGAAGAACTGCTGCGCACCGCGCTGGATTACCACAACTTCGTGCTGACCAAGTATCTGAACACCGATGCGGTCGATTTCCAGAAGACCTTCGACGAAGCGCTGGCCTTCGGCGAATACGTGCAGCCGATGAAGTCCGACGTGGCCGGCATCCTGCACGACCTGCGCAAGCAGGGTAAGCGCGTGCTGTTCGAAGGCGCGCAGGGTGCGCTGCTGGACATCGACCACGGCACCTACCCGTACGTCACCAGCTCCAACACCACTGTTGGTGGTGCACTGGCCGGTTCCGGCGTCGGCGCCGATTCGATCGACTACGTGCTGGGTATCGCCAAGGCCTACGCCACCCGCGTTGGCGGCGGCCCGTTCCCGACCGAGCTGGACGACGAAGTCGGCCAGGGCATCCGTGACCGCGGCGCCGAGTACGGTGCCTCGACCGGCCGTCCGCGTCGCTGCGGCTGGATGGACATCGTCGCGCTGAAGCGCGCCGTGGCCATCAACGGCATCAGCGGCCTGTGCATCACCAAGCTGGACGTGCTGGATGGCATGGAAAAGCTGAAGGTCTGCATCGCCTACGAATACAACGGCAAGCGCACCGAGTACGCGCCGCTGGACGCGCAGGGCTGGGAAGACTGCACCCCGGTGTACCTGGAGTTCCCGGGCTGGAGCGAGAACACCCATGGCATCACCAACTGGGACGAGCTGCCGCCGGCCGCACGTGCCTACCTGCGTTCGCTGGAAGAGCTGGCCGGCTGCCCGATCAGCATCGTCTCCACTGGCCCGGATCGCGACCACACCATGGTCCTGCAGGATCCGTTCGCCTGAGGTGGCGTCGGGCGCTGCCCGGCGTAGGTGACAGTAAGAGCCCCGCGAAAGCGGGGCTTTTTCGTTACTGTGTCGGCACGGCCGGCAGGGAGGTGACGTGATGACCCGGATGTCAGCGTGAAGGGCGTAACGGTGGTGCGGATCACCCTGTGGGTGCTGTGGAGCCTGTGGGCGCTTGCCTGCGCGGTGCTGGTGCTGGGCGCGATCGCCAACCACATGGCCTCACGCACGCAGGTGCTGCCTCTGGTGCTGAGCCCGGGTGCGACGGCCGAGGTCACGGTCTACCGCTTCATCGATGACCAACTGCGGCTGCGCCTGCGTTACGCGGATGACGGTACTGCCACGGCGATCGATCCTGAGGTGCGCCTGCGCGCGGAAACCCCGACAGATCAAACTGACTTCCGCGCCGAAACGCGTTCGGGCGTGCCGGGCTCCGGCATTACCCGCGCGCTGGAATCGGTTGAGCCTGGTGGATTTGCCGCCTCGTACTTCGGCTATGGCCGGGGGGATGCGCTGCCGCGCGGGCGTTCGTGGCTGCGGGTGACCGTTCTGGAGGTCGAGCCCGCGCTGGCGGGGCGCGTGGCCTCGGTGGAACTGCTGCCACCGATGGACGTACTGAAGCTGACCGACCTGGACTACGCGTGGCTGTGGCCGTTCTTCTTCTGGAAGGTGGCGGCGTTGTTCCTGCTGATTCCGGGCGCTGCGCTGGTGGCATTCACCATCACCTTGCGGCACTGGCAGCGTCAGGCGTCGAAGCCGCCTGTTTCAACAGCGGATACGGATTGATCGACTCTCCCTTCCACCACTGTCTTTCCGGGCCCAGCATGTGCACTTCAAAGTGCAGGTGCGGGGCCTCGGCGCTGGCGTTACCGGTGCTGCCCACGTAACCGATCACCTCTCCGCGCTTGATCACCTGCTTCTCCGCCAGGCCATCGGCGTAGCGCTGCAGATGCGCGTAGTAGTAGCACCAGCGCCCGCTGGGCTCGAACTGGTAAATCGTCAAGCCGCCGCGCTCGCTGTCGAACAGTTTTTCAACCGTTCCATCGGCCACCGCCAGCACCGGCGTACCGGTATCGGCCATGATGTCGATGGCATCGTGCACGCGACCCTCGCTGCGCGCATCGGTGAACGTATCGCGCAGCTGGGAGGTCAGGATGCCCTGCACCGGCAGCAGCAGACCGGACGGCGCATCCGCAGCCTGCGCGACTGACGGCGCGACCCTGGCGGCAGGGGCGGTTGCGGGTGGCGCTACAGATTCCGGCGCCGCAGTCACTGCCGGCTGCGCTTGCGGCAGCGGGGCGGGTACCGGATCACCCGCATCGCGGTGTAGCCACCAGCCTGCACCCAGCCCCAGCAGAACGCCAAGCACGATCAGTTGCGAAAGGCGCATCGGCTCACTCCTGCATCACCACGGGTACCGAGGTATCCACGGCATCGGCCACGCGCAGCGCATCCCAGTTGGTCATGCGCACGCAGCCATGCGATTCGGTCTTGCCCACATGGCCGGGTTCGGGCGTGCCATGCAGGCCGTAATGCGGCTTGGACAGATCGATCCAGACCCGGCCGACTGGATTGTTCGGGCCCGGCGGCAGTGTCGCCTTCTTTTCGCCCTTGCGCGCATCCCAGAACAGCTTGGGGTTGTAGTGGAACGGCGGGTCGCGATACACGCCCAGGATCTTCCATTCGCCGATCGGCAGCGGATCATGCTGGCTGCCGGAGGAAACCGGCACCTGAGCGATCACCTTGCCTTGCGCATCCAGCAACTGCAGGCTGGAATCGGACTTGTCGACGACCACCTTGGCCGCCTTCGGTAGCGGCGATGGTGCGATATTGGGCACCTGGATGCGGTTGCCCGCCTTGCTCAGATCCACGCCCGGATTGAGCAGCTTCAACAGCTCAGGGGATGCGTGGAAGCGTTCGCCCAGCGACTCTTCGACGTTGTTGAAGCCCAGCGATTTCAGTTTGGCCTGTGCGGCGGGGCCCTTCGGCACCGCCTGGAACGGCCCGGCGACATCCTCGCTGGTCAGCGTGTAGCTGGCCAGGGGGGTGACCGTATCAGCCTGCAGGGCCTGCCAGGTCGCGTCGTCCAGTTCACCGGTGACGGTCAGGCCGTGCGCCGCCTGGAAACCCGACACCGCGCGCCGCTGGTTGCTGCCCACTTCACCGTCGATCTGGCCGGGCGAGAAATTCGCGCGATCCAGCAGCACCTGGGCATGCAGGGCGGAACGTGCTGCGGTGTCCGGTCCGGCCTTCTCGGCGATGGGGGCGGGCAGTCCAGGCGGCGGTGCCTGCGCGAACGCCGGCGATGCCAGCAGCGAGAGAGCGAGCAGGGTGGATCGGTACACGGGTAATGGCATTGGGAACTCCAGCAGATGACGCCACCACCTTGCCTGCAGGCCGCGCCGAGCCGCCGTGAAAGAGATCTGACGTCTGCATGAGCAGTCGGGTCGTTTCGCCACCGTCCCCGCGCGGGTGCCGCCGGCCAAGGGCTCACCAAGGTGAATGGTGCCCCACGCCATTGGCGGTTGGCGATCAAGATTGCCTGGCGGGCCGCCGATAACGCCACATCCCCCGTTTTGGATGTACCGATGAACTACTTGAGGAATGTCAGGGTTGCCTGGCGTCTTGGGCTGGGCTTTGGCCTGTTGCTGCTGTTGGTTGCGGCCGTGGTGGCCACCGGCGCCACCGCCAGTGTCGTGCAGAAGCGCGCGATGCAGCAGGTGGTCGATGTCAGCGTGGCCAAGGTGCGCCTGCTCTCGCAGATGCTCGATGCCAACAACCAGATGATGGTCGTTCGCCGCGAGATGCTGATCCGCCAGGGCGATGACCGTGACCATGATGAGCAGCGCATCGCCGATCTGGTCAAGCGCTATGAGGCCAGTTGGACGGCCTACCAGGCGCTGCCCAGCGACGCCGAGGGCAAGGCCATTGCCGAAACCATCGCCGCCAAGCGTGCCATCGCGCGTCCGCTCAACAAGCAGACCAGCGAACTGATGGAGCAGGGCGACTACCCGGGCGCCGTGGCGCTGACCCTGGGCCCGGTGCAGGAAGCCGCCAACGGCTGGAACAAGGCGCTGTCCGATGGCGTGGACTTCGAAGAGAAGGAAAGCCGTGAGGCGGCCGCCGAGGCGATCCGCCTGGGCGAGCGCAGCCTGCTGCAGCTGCTGGTGCTGGGCGGCGTCGCGCTGCTGGTGGGCATCGGTGCCTCGGTGATGATCGGCCGCAGCCTGACCGGCCCGTTGGCCCGCGCGGTGAACCTGGCCGAGCGCCTGTCCAAGGGCCAGCTGGACCAGGAGTTCCGCCTTGGCGGCCGCGATGAACTGACCCAGCTGGGTGAAGCCATGGCCAGCGTGCGGCAGAGCGTGCAGGCGGCGATCGGCGCACAGCTGCAGATGGCCGAACAGCACGAGGCGGGTGCGATCCGCTACCGCATGGACGCCAGCGCCTTCCCCGGCGATTTCGGCCGCATGGTGCAGGCCACCAACAGCCTGGTCGAATCGCACGTGCAGGTGGAACTGCTGATGGCCGAAGTGATGCAGCGTTACGCCATCGGTGACCTCAGCCGCGACCTGCCGGACTACCCGGGCGAGAAGGGCACGCTGACCCGCACCCTGGCCGCAGTGAAGCAGAGCCTGATGGCGATCAACGCGCAGATCGATGAACTGGCCCGGGCCGCGCGCGCCGGTGATTTCAGCATGCGTGGCGATGCCGCTGCGTTCCAGTTCCAGTTCAAGGCGATGGTCGAGCACCTCAACGGCATGATGGCCAGTTCGCAGGCCAGCATCGCCGACGTTTCCGACGTGCTACGCGCGATCTCGCACGGCGACCTGACTGCACGCATGGACGGCGAGTACGACGGTGTATTCGCCCGCATGCGTGACGACGCCAACACCACCACCGCGCAGCTGACCGGCATCGTGCGTGGCATCCAGGTGGCCGCCGACAGCATCAACAACGCGGCGCAGGAACTGGCCGCCGGCAACAACGACCTGTCGCGCCGCACCGAGCAGCAGGCCGCCAACCTGGAAGAAGCCGCCGCATCGATGGAGGAACTGACCTCGACTGTGCGCCAGAATGCCGAGCTCGCTCGTCAGGCCGACAGTGAAGCGCACGCCGCCGGTGCCGCCGTACGCGAAACCGAGCAGGCGATGGCGCAGATGGCGTCGGTGATGGGTGAGATCGATCAGTCCTCGGCACGCATCTCGGAAATCTCCACCGTGATCGACGGCATCGCGTTCCAGACCAACATCCTGGCGCTGAATGCTGCGGTTGAAGCCGCGCGTGCAGGTGAGCAGGGCCGTGGTTTTGCCGTGGTCGCCAGCGAGGTACGCACGCTCGCACAGCGTGCCGGTGTCGCCGCCAAGGAGATCAAGGAGCTGATCGAAGACGCCGCTGCCAAGGTGAAGAGCGGCCTGGCGGTGACCGTTGAATCGGAAGCCGCGATCGCCCGCGTGGCCCAGGCCAGCTCGCGCACCACGCAGCTGATGAGCGACATCGCAGCGGCCAGCAAGGAGCAGGCGGCCGGTATCGAGCAGGTCAACCAGGTGGTGGTGCAGATGGACCAGGTGACCCAGCAGAACGCTGCGCTGGTGGAAGAAGCCACTGCGGCGAGCCGCGCGCTTGAAGAACAGGCGCATGCGCTGACCACGTCGGTGGCGGTGTTCAAGGTGGAGCAGGGCGCGCGCATGCCCATCGTGCCTGCGCAGGCGGCGTAAGCAACCTGCGACTGGATGTTGGATGACGCCCTGCATGCGATGCCCCGCATGCAGGGCACCGCATGCACGCAACCGGTCGGTGCCGCTGGCTAGCGGCCGCGCGCGGCGCGTTCGATCAGCCAGCCGGCTGCGTACAGCAACAGCAGTGTTGGCGGAACCAGTACTGCATACGCGGTCGACCAGGGTTTGCCGTACAGCAGGCTGCCTGCGCCGATGGCATCGAGTGCAGCAGACTGCAGGGTGATGGGGAGCGACATCAGGATATAGGCCCCCTTCGGGTCCGCATCCGACTGCGCGCCGTGAACCAGCCATGCGGTCAACAGCAGGTAGACCACGCAAAGCGCAAGACCGGTCCAGCTCAGTAATCGCCGCATCTTCATCCGCACGCCTCCGTTCAACGGACGTCGAAGTGAGCCTGCAGAGGCAGGCTCACATTCCGCAGCAGATCCCTGACCACCACCTGCGCAGTCCACGTGCCTTTCGGATCACTGGCCTCGGCCACGAACTTCAGGTGCAGGTTGGTCATGTACAACAGGTTTGGCGGGCCGGGCAGGGCAGCGGTGAAACAGGGAATATCGCGTTCGTCGATGCTGGTACTGCCGTCCGGGCGCAGCATGCGCAGATCGCAGTGCACCTTGGGTACGCGGTTCTCATCCAGTTGCGGGTTGGACAGGAATGTCAGCAGGAACAATTCACCGCCCGGGTGGACTTCGTCGGCCTGGGTAAAACCGGGAGTGGTCTCTGGTGGGGTTTCCCACTTGGCCCGCCAGTCGGCATCGGAGGTGACCAGCAGCGATGCCGCAAAGCCACCGCTGGATTTCATGGCATCGGTCTCCGGCATCGCCTTGCCTGCCCCGTTTATCCAGCCATCGCTGGCGGAACTGTTCAGTGGCAACATCATGACCATCATGGCCAGCGCGTAGGTCCATCGCATCAGAGGCTCTCCTTGGCAGCCGCGTCCCGCAGCAGAGCGGGGAGTATCGCTCAACCTTGACCGGCAAAGCAGCAGGAGAGCCGGAGCGAAGGTTCCGCTGCCTGCCGATGTGGGCGATGCTTGCCAGCAAAGGAGGTGACATGGGAATCGGGCGCGAGGAAAAGCCGGGCTGTGATTCAGCATCACCCACGCCGCAGCACGTGCTGATGCTGCCCGGGCTGGATGGCTCCGGCAGGCTGTCGATCCCGTTTCTGTCAGCACTCCAGGCTCATGGGCTGACGACGCAGGCGATTACGCTGCCTGCGCAGGGAGGGCAGGATCACGCCACGCTGGCCCAACGGCTGTGGTCGCAGCTGCCCGGCCATCCCTTCATCCTGCTTGCCGAGTCCTTCTCGGGCCCGTTGGCGGTTGAACTGGCCACGCGACAGCCCGCCGGGCTGCGCGGACTGGTGCTTGCCGCGACCTTTGCGCGTCGACCGGTGCCATTGCCGGCAGCCAGCGCAGCCCTGCTGACGCCGGCCTGGCCTCTGCCTCCCGTGGCGTTGCTGGCGCGCCTGCTGCTGGGGCGGTGGCGCACCCGCGAGCACCTGTCGATGCTGCGCGATGCGCTGGCCCGGATTCCGGCGGCCACATTGCGGCGACGCGCCGCAGCGACCCTGCGCGTCGACGTACGCGCATTGGTGCCGGCAATCGACGTGCCGACGCTGTGCCTGCACGCGTGCCATGACCGCCTGCTGTGGCCGCCCAGCGTGGCAGAACTGCAGGCCCTTTTGCCGGATGCCCGGCATGTTTCGCTGGAAGGGCCGCATCTGCTGCTGCAGGCACGCGCTGACGCAGCCGCAGCCGAAGTTGCCGCGTGGATGAGGACGCTGTCGCCCTGATCGAAGGACTCAGCCGCGCGCGCGGGTACGCGCTGCCTTCTTCGCCGCCACCTTGCGCACGGCCTTCTTCGCCGCACGTGTCTTCGCCGCCTTCTTCGCTGCAGCACTGCGCGAGGCGGCTGTACCGGCCTTCTTGGCCGCTGTCTTCTTTGCGGTTTTCTTTGTGGCTGTCTTGCGAGCCGGTGCCTTCTTTGCCGCCGCCTTCCTGGCTGTCGTCTTCTTCGCAGGCGCCTTCTTCGCCGCCGTCGCCTTGGTCGTGGCCTTCTTTGTGCCCGACTTTCTGGCAGGCGTTTTCTTGGCAGCCGTCTTGCTGGTCGCCTTCTTCGTACCCTTGCGCGCGCTGCCGCTACGCTTGCCACCACCATCCTGCTTGTTCACGGTCGCCCAGGCAATGCGCTCGGCCGTGCCTTCGCTGGCACCGCGCTCGCGCTCGCTTTTCTCGATGTGCTCGGCCTGGCGCTTCTGTTTATCGGAATATGCGGATTTGTCACCACGGGGCATGACAGTTCTCCTGTTGTTGTAATCAGGCCAGCAGGCGCAGCTTGGGTTCGCGCGCCCACTGGCGGGTGGCGGCCGCCGCCAGGAATGCCTTGGCGTCTTCCGCTTCGACGATGCCGGCGTCGTTGCCGACCCTTGCCGCCTTCAGCAGCGTCTGGCCGCCCGCATCGCTGGCGATGACCTTCAGGTGCGCCCACGCCTGGCTGACGAATTCGATGGCTGCACTCTCTTTCGACAAGGCCTTCGCCGCTTCCGGGCTGAGCACCACCGCTACTGCATCGAACACGGCCGACGGGGTGCCCGCCAGTTGCCCATCCGCCGCCTGCAGCGCGCCATCGCTGAGCGTGGCGCCACCCACTCTGGGGGCGACCAGCTTCACATCCGCACCTGCTTTCCTGGCTGCCTTGCTCAGGCTGGCAATGATCCGGGCATCAGAACCCTCATCGAACAGGATGCCGATGCAGCGCCCTTGCAGGGTGGGTTTGTTGCGACCAATCACCCGCACTTCGGGGGCGGGGGGCATGTCCCGCACTGGAGTAGCGGTCGGCGCCGGGTCGGGCAGTGCAGGCAACGCCAACCCGTCGGCCACGCGCTGTGCCAGTGAGTCGTCGATATTGCGCAGGTGGCTGACGGTACGCACCCGCACCTTCAACGTTTCCACCTTGGACAACTCGAACACCAGCGCCGATGCCAGATGGGCCTGTTCCGGCTTTTCAAGGCTGCGGAAGAACATGCGCGCCTGGCTGTAGTGGTCGGCGAAGCTCTCCGCGCGAGTCCGCCCCTTGCGACCGTCGTCCGCAGTGGCGTGGCTACGGAAGCCGCTCGGGGTCTCGCGTGGTGTGTCGTCCTGCAGCGAGCTGGGATCGTAGGCCACCCGGCCCTTGGGCACCTGCATCTGCATGTGCCCGTCGCGCTGATGATTGGAAAACGGACACTTCGGAGCATTCACCGGGATCTGGTGGAAGTTCGGGCCGCCCAGGCGCAGCAGCTGGGTGTCCAGGTAGGAGAACAGGCGCCCCTGCAGCAGCGGGTCGTTGCTGAAGTCGATGCCCGGTGGCACGTTGGCCGGGCAGAAAGCCACCTGCTCGGTCTCGGCGAAGAAGTTGTCCGGCCAGCGGTCCAGCACCATGCGCCCGATCACCTGCAACGGCACCAGCGATTCGGGAATGATCTTGGTCGGGTCCAGATGATCGAACGGGAATGCGTCGGCCTCTTCTTCGGTGAACAGCTGCACTGCCAGTTCCCACTCCGGGAAGTCACCGCGCTGGATGGCCTCGAACAGGTCCCGGCGATGGAAGTCGTTGTCGGCCGACTGCAGCTTCAGTGCTTCGTCCCAGACCGTTGACTGGATGCCAAGCTTCGGCCGCCAGTGGAACTTGACGAAGGTTGACTCTCCCGCCTCGTTCAGCAGGCGGAAGCTGTGCACGCCGAAGCCTTCGATCATGCGCAGCGAACGCGGAATGGCACGGTCGCTCATTGCCCACATGATCATGTGCATCGACTCGGGCATGAGCGAGATGAAATCCCAGAAGGTGTCGTGGGCCGTGGCCGCCTGCGGGAAGGCACGGTCCGGTTCCATCTTCACCGCGTGTACCAGGTCCGGGAATTTCATGGCGTCCTGGATGAAGAACACCGGGATGTTGTTGCCGACCAGGTCCCAGTTGCCCTCCTTGGTATAGAACTTGACCGCGAAGCCGCGCACGTCGCGCGGGGTGTCCACCGAGCCTGCGCCACCGGCTACCGTCGAGAAGCGGGTGAACACGGGTGTCTTCACGCCGACCTCGGTCAGGACGCGCGCTCGGGTATGCGCCTTCAGCGATCGGGTCAGCTCGAAGTAGCCATGTGCTGCGCTGCCACGTGCGTGCACGATGCGCTCGGGAATGCGTTCGTGATCGAAGTGGGTGATCTTCTCGCGCAGGATGAAGTCCTCCAGCAGCGTGGGCCCCCGAGCTCCCTGCCGCAGGGAGTTCTGGTTGTCCGTCACCGGGATGCCCTGATCGGTGGTCATCACCGGATGGCTGCCCCCGGCCTGCTGGTGCAGTTCATCACCGTTGCCCCGGTGTTGGTTTTCAGCGTGGGTGGTTGCGCGCTTGCCGGTCGGCTTGCTGGCGGCCATTGACGTTGGCTCCGGAGGATCTGAAAGAGAACCACGACACTGGAACCGAGCCCGTTAAACCGAGGTCCGGCAAAGGTGAACGTACAGGCAAAAGCAGGCTCGGGTATGCTTGCCCCATGCGAGTCGAGCCCGCCGACATCGAAGCCCTGTTCGACGCCATCCCGGATGTGCTGTTCTTCATCAAGGACCTTCAGGGGCGTTACACCCACGTCAACCAGACCATGCTGCGGCGGCTGGGTCTGCGCGCGCGCAAGGACGTGATCGGGCGTACCGCGGCCGAGATCTACCCGACCGGCCTCAGTGCGGACTACGTCGACCAGGACGCCCGCGTGCTGTCCGGTGAGGTGATCGAGAACCTGATGGAGCTGCACCTGTTCGCCAACCGCGAACCGGGCTGGTGCCTGACCTGCAAGCGCCCGCTGGTGGTCGATGGGGCCATCGAGGGCCTGATCGGCATATCCCGCGACCTCGGCCAGAAGGACAGCCTGGGCACCCAATACGAGCAGCTGCGGCTGGCCCTGGCCCACCTCAATGCGCACTACGCCGAGAACGTGCGCATGCAGACCCTGCTGGACATCACCGGCTTCTCGCTGTCGAAGCTGGAGCGCAGCTTCCGCAAGGTGTTCCAGATGACCCCGCAGCAGGTGCTGACCCGGCTGCGGATCCAGATGGCCATGCACCTGCTGCACGGCGACGACAGCATCGCCTGCATCGGCCAGGCCTGCGGTTTCAGCGACCAGAGTGCCTTTACCCGCAAGTTCAAGGCTGAAACCGGTTTCTCGCCGCGCGCCTACCGGGCCCGTATTGGTGGCAACGTCGGCGGGCCGGCGCTGGCCTGAGCCGCCTGCTGCGCTGTGCCTATCCCCGTGGGCACGGGACAGGGTAAGGTGTCGCCCCTGTAGCCCGCCGCCAGCCCCGCCGATGCCCAACTCGATTCCGACCGCTTCGCCGTCCCGCCTCGGACATTCGCTCAAACCCCGCCAGCTGATCATGATGGGTCTGGGCAGCGCCATCGGTGCCGGGCTGTTCCTCGGCTCGGGCGTGGGTGTGCAGGCGGCCGGTCCGGCGGTCCTGGTGTCGTATCTGGTCGCCGGCGCGCTGGTGATCATCGTGATGAACGCTCTGGGCGAAATGGCGGCGGCCAAACCGACCAGCGGCGCGTTCTCGGTCTATGCCGCCGATGCCATGGGCGCCACCGCCGGTGCCACCGTCGGCTGGTTGTGGTGGGTGCAGCTGGTGATCGTGATCGCCGCCGAGGCGGTGGGAGCGGCCGGGCTGCTGGCCACGGTCTGGCCAGCAGTACCTGTACCGATGGCAGCGCTGGCCTTCATGCTGTTCTTCACCGCGATCAACCTGCTCGGGGTGAAGAACTTCGGCGAGTTCGAATTCTGGTTCGCCATCCTCAAAGTGGCGGCGATCCTGGCCTTCATCGCCATCGGCGTGGCGCTGCTGATGGGCTGGCTGCCGCAGGTGACCTCGCCGGGCCTGAGCAACTTCACCGAGCATGGTGGCTTCGCGCCGAAGGGCCTGGCCGGTATTGGCGCTGCACTGCTGGTTGTCGTTTTTGCCTTCGGTGGCACCGAGATCGTCGCCGTTGCGGCGGCGGAGACTGAAGATCCGGAGCGCAGCATCGCCCGTGCCATCCGCACCGTGGCGTGGCGCATCCTGGTGTTCTACATCGGCTCGCTGAGCGTGATCATCGCCGTCGTGCCGTGGACCAGCGAAGCGTTGAAGTCGCCGTTCGCCGCCGTGCTGGACATTGCCCGTATTCCTGGCGCCGGCACCGCCATCACCCTGATCGCGGTGATCGCGCTGCTGTCGGCACTCAATGCCAACCTCTACGGCGCCTCGCGCATGATGTATTCACTGGCGCAGCGCCGCGAAGCGCCGGCGGTGCTGGGCTGGACCGATCCGCGCCAGGTGCCGGTGATTGCCGTGCTGGCCAGCGTGCTGTTCGGTTTCGCCGCCACGGTGATGGAACTGCTGTTCCCGGACCGGGTGCTGCCGGTGCTGCTGAACATCGTCGGTTCCACCTGCCTGCTGGTGTGGACGCTGTCGCTGGTCTCGCAACTGGTGTTGCGCCGCCGCGCGGATCACCTGGGTACCCGGCTGCCGTTCCGCATGGCGGGCTTCCCGTGGCTGACCTGCTGCGCGCTGGCGATCCTGGCACTGATCTTCGGCCTGCTGCTGAGCGAAGCGCACACCCGCCTGCAGTTCCTGTCGATGGTGGCGCTGACCGCCACGATCGCCGCCGGCAGCGCCATCGCGCGGCGCATGCGCGAGGCGTGACTGAAGCTGCCGGCCAGCGGCCGGCACTACCACTGGGGCTGCACATCTGCCGTGCCATCCTGATCGTGTGGGCCGTCATCGGCCCGTCGACCGGGAGTACCGCATGCTGCGCAGTCGCCCCTTCCTGATGTTTACCGGCCAGGCCGAGGCCGCCCTGGCCCTGTACGCCGAGGCCTTCGCCGATTTCCGCCTGCTGGCAATGCAGCGCCATCCGGACGGCGCCGGTGCCGGCGTGCCCGGGCAGGTCCGACAGGCCATCTTCCTGCTCGGTGGCACCCACTACCTGTGCTTTGACAGCCTGGACGTGCACGATTTCACCTTCAGCCCGTCGATCTCGCTGTTCGTCGAGTGCTCCGGCGCCGAGCAGTTCGAGCGCGCCGCGCGCGTGCTGGGCGAGGGCGGCCACTGGCTGATGCCGGTGGGCGACTATGACTTCAGCAACCGCTACGGCTGGGTGCAGGATCGCTTCGGCGTGTCGTGGCAGTTGAGCCTGGGGCAGATGCCGGACCCGTGATGCACAATGAGAACGGCCCGCTTGCGCGGGCCATTGGGCGCGGTCCACGCCCGCTGTCAGGCGCTAATCGTGCGATGGTGCTGAAGAAGCTTCTGGGCCTTGCTGAAGTTCGAGGGGCTCTGCCGCTGCAGCTTCTGGGAGACATCCTGAAGCATGGCAGCGACGCTCAAGGAGCCGTCTTCTGCGATGAACTGGTTTAGCGCGCCATCGTGCAGGACCACAACATTCTTTCTTACGCGTTCTTCAATGAATGCGGAAGCCGAACGTGCATCGACGAACAGTTTGGCGAGGTCTTCCCCCGGTGTCAGTTTGCAGTTTCGGATGCTCTGCAGGCTGAGCCGGTACTGGAAGTCGCGGGAGTTGCCAACATCGCCAAGGAGGAACGAAACGCGGAGAATCGGTTCGTCTGGCCGAGTGCTCGATGCGAGCAGGACGTTGTACTTCCAGTGCGTGTGGGATGTCCTGCTTCGGTGTATCACGAAGTCCTTTGCCGACTTCTGCAGCCATTCATGCAGGATCACTTTGACCTGCTCGACGATCATGTTGGCATCTTCGGCTGCCGCGTCGAGAATCCCCACCACGGCATCGCCATGGGAAACCACCAGATCCCGCAGCTCTGGAGTCAGTCCATCCGTATCGACGCCGGGTGTCTCTGCTTCAGGGTCGTATGCGTCCCACAGTTCGTCCACGACTTCGGCTCGGCGGACCCACAGGCCCAGGGCGGGGGAGGAATCAGGTGCGTTCATGCAGGTGTCGCTCCATTTCTAGAAAGGCAAGAAGTCGCTGTTTGCTGTTTCCTTCGGTCAGGGTAGCTTGCCCATCGCCGGCGCTGATTCGCCAATGATCCTCGATCAGCCCGGTGGTCAATGCCGACAAGAATGCGCTGCCTGGCAGCCGCGGGGCCTTGGACAGTTCGGCTGAGAAGGCAGCAGTGACCTTCTTCAGCGAGAGCGCATGCCAATCTTCGCCGGCCTTTCGACGGCCGGCCGACGTTCCGGCGTGACCATTGGGTGTGGCGAAGACGCGCAGCGGGGCATGCTTGGGAAAGCTCTTGCTCAGCCCTCGTGTATAGCGAAGTAGCTGCTTGTCGCCCTCGCCCGAATCGACTTTGATCTCGATCGCAATCACCCATGGATTCGCGTCGGAGTTGCCTATGATTACGATGTCGATACGCCCCTGGCCCTGCAGCGGGTACTCTGCGTGGACTCGGATTGCATCTGGAGGGGTTCCATTCACGAGCGAAGCCATGGTACGTGCTTCGTCGCACTCGATGCAGGCCAGAAGGCTCTTCAGCAGTGTCGTGCCGAAACCGTGGGGCTGCCGGGGATCCACGCACCACGCGATTGCTTCGGAATGTGCGCGCTCGTAGCGAACGAATCCGAGTGCTGAGAAGGCGGAAACTGAATGCAGCAAGGGAGATGAGTGTCCGGCATGCCGTCGACGATGATCTTCCAGTTGTTCATGCAGGGCGGCAGAAGCGCCGGTCTGCACGTGCTGGATGGCCGCATCGACCTGTTTTACCCACAGTCGGATCCTGTCAGTGGAGTGCAGTGGAGGTGTGGGAAGCATCTCGGGTGTGGGCGCGTCGGCGGAGCGACTGCGGATCGTGGCCCAGGTTGCCAATACTTCGTCAACGATAGGAATCATTCTTTGCGGGTCCTTATCCGCAGAAACAAGACGTCCAGTATTGGAATCCACTGATCGGCCGAATCGAACAATTCTTGAGTGATCGGATCAACAAAAACGGCCCGCTTGCGCGGGCCGTTCTCTTTACCGATGCCGCGAGGAATCAAGCCTCGACTTCATCATCCTTGTAGGCATCGACCGGGATGCAGGCGCACATCACGTTCTTGTCGCCGTACACGTTGTCGACGCGCGCCACCGGCGGCCAGTACTTGCTCTGCTTCAGGCTGGCCAGCGGGAAGGCGGCCAGTTCGCGCGGGTAGGCGTGGGTCCACTCGCTCGCGGTCACCGCGGTGGCGGTGTGCGGCGCGTTCTTCAGCGGGTTGTCCTCGCGGTCCAGGCGGCCGTCTTCGATCGCGGTGATCTCCTCGCGGATCTGGATCATCGCGTCGATGAAGCGATCCAGCTCGTGCAGCGACTCGCTCTCGGTCGGCTCGACCATCAGCGTGCCGGCCACCGGGAAGCTCAGGGTCGGGGCGTGGAAGCCGAAGTCGATCAGGCGCTTGGCCACGTCCTCGGCGCCGATGCCGCTGGTCTTCTCCAGCGGGCGCACGTCCAGGATGCACTCGTGTGCCACCAGGCCGTTGCGGCCGGTGTAGAGGGTCTTGAAGTGCGGGGCCAGGCGCTTGGCGATGTAGTTGGCGTTGAGCTGCGCGACCTGGGTGGCCTTGCGCAGGCCGTCGCGGCCCATCATCGCGATGTACATCCAGCTGATCGGCAGAATCGAGGCGCTGCCGAAGCTGGCAGCGCTGACCATGCCGACCGGGCCGTTGTCACCCAGCTTGCCCGGCAGGAACGGGGCCAGGTGCTCCTTGACCGCGCACGGGCCGACGCCCGGGCCGCCACCACCGTGCGGGATGCAGAAGGTCTTGTGCAGGTTCAGGTGCGAAACATCCGAACCCCACTTGCCCGGCTTGGCCACGCCGACCAGGGCGTTCATGTTGGCACCGTCGGTGTACACCTGGCCGCCGTGCTTGTGGATGATCTCGCAGATCTCCACCACCTCTTCCTCGAACACGCCGTGCGTGGACGGGTAGGTCATCATGATCGCGGCCAGGCGGTCGCTGTACTTCTCGGCGTTGAGGCGGATGTCCTCGACGTCGACGTTGCCGTTGGCATCGGTCTTGGTCACCACCACCTTCATGCCGCACATCTGTGCCGAGGCCGGGTTGGTGCCGTGCGCCGAGTCCGGAATCAGGCAGATATCGCGATGTTCCTCACCGCGCGAGCGGTGGTAGGCGCGGATCGCCAGCAGGCCGGCGTACTCGCCCTGCGCGCCGGAGTTCGGCTGCAGGCTGACCGCGTCGTAGCCGGTGCATTCCACCAGCATCGCTTCCAGCGTGTCGATCAGTTCCTTGTAGCCCAGCGCCTGGTCGGCCGGCACCAGCGGGTGGATCTGCGAGAACTCCGGCCAGGTCACCGGGATCATCTCGGCGGTGGCGTTGAGCTTCATGGTGCACGAGCCCAGCGGGATCATCGTGCGGTCCATTGCCAGGTCCTTGTCGGCCAGCGAACGCAGGTAGCGCAGCAGCTCGTGCTCGCTGTGGTGGGTGTTGAACACCGGGTGGGTCAGGAAAGCGGACTGGCGCAGCAGGCCGGCCGGCAACGCGTCGGCGGTGCTGGCATCCAGCGCGTCGACGTCCAGCGTGGCACCGAACACGGCAGCCACGGCCACGATGTCGGCGCGGGTGGTGGTTTCGTCCAGGCTGATGCCGACCGAGTCGCTGTCGATCGCGCGCAGGTTGTAGCCGGCGGCGCGGGCCTTGGCGTGGATCTCATCGGCGTGCACGCCGGTGACATGCAGGGTGTCGAAGAAGTCGCCACCGACCTGCACGCCTGCATTGCGCAGCGCTGCGGCCAGGATCGAGGCCAGGCGATGGGTGCGGCGGGCAATGCGGGTCAGGCCTTCCGGGCCGTGGTAGACGGCGTACATCGAGGCCATCACCGCCAGCAGCACCTGCGCGGTACAGATGTTGGAGGTGGCCTTCTCGCGGCGGATGTGCTGCTCGCGGGTCTGCAGGGTCAGGCGGTAGGCCGGGTTGCCCTGCGCGTCGATCGAGACGCCGATCAGGCGGCCCGGCATCGAGCGCTTGTAGGCGTCACGGCACGCCATGAAGGCGGCGTGCGGGCCACCGAAGCCGAACGGCACGCCGAAACGCTGGCTGTTGCCGACCACGATGTCCGCGCCCCATTCGCCCGGGGCGGCCAGCAGGGTCAGGGCCAGCAGGTCGGTGGCCACGGCCACCAGGCCGCCGCGTGCGTGCACGGCATCGACCAGCGCCTTGTAGTCGCCGACCTGGCCGAAGGTGTCCGGGTACTGCAGCAGCAGGCCGAAGGCTTCCGCTTCCAGCGCTTCGGCCGGAGTGCCGACGCGCAGCACGATGCCCATGGGCTCGGCGCGGGTGCGCAGCAGTTCCAGAGTCTGCGGGTGCACGGCGTCGTGCACGAAGAAGGTGTCCGACTTCGACTTGGCCGAACGCTTGGCCAGGGTCATCGCTTCGGCGGCGGCAGTGGCTTCGTCCAGCAGCGAGGCGTTGGCGATTTCCATGCCGGTGAGGTCGGCGCACAGGGTCTGGAAGTTGATCAGCGCTTCCATGCGGCCCTGCGAGATTTCCGCCTGGTACGGGGTGTAGGCGGTGTACCAGGCCGGGTTTTCCAGGATGTTGCGCAGGATCACGTTCGGCGTGTGGGTACCGTAGTAGCCCTGGCCGATGAAGCTGCGCAGCACGGTGTTCTTGTCGGCGATCGCACGGATCTTCGCCAGTGCCTGCACTTCGGTCATCGACTCCGGCAGCGCCAGCGGCGCCGGCGACTTGATCTTGGCCGGTACGATGGCATCGGTCATGCCATCCAGCGACGCGTGGCCGACGACGTCGAGCATCTGCGCGATCTCGGCGTCGTTGGGGCCGATGTGGCGCTCGACGAACGCATTGTGGTGCTCGAGCTCACGCAGGGAAGGGGTGTTCTGGGACATGGCGAAGGATCCGTCAGGAAAGGGCACACGCACGGGCACAAGCCGCCGGTCGGCGGTCTGCGGGGCGCCCCTCTGTCCTTTTGCCTGAGAGTTTAAAAGCGCGGCGGACCGCAGCTTCGTGCCCCTTCGGCGCCGGATCGAACCGGTCTCTCCAGAGTTCTGTTACGGGTGGTATCGGGCCTGAGCGATTACGGGCGTTGCGCCTTCGGCAGCGGTGTTCCGCTTCTCCCACCGTGTTGCCCGCTGATTATAGCCCGTTGCGGGCCCGCCGGCCGCCTCCAGGCATGGCCGCCGCGCCTGAATGGCCGATGGCCCGGCCGTGCGTTTTGTGCACCGCTGCATGGCATCGGGCGCAATCCCCACCTATGATGGGTGGATACCCGAATTCATCTGGCGCCGTCCCTGCAGAAGGGGACCGGCGCCCGCCGTGCGTGCCGCGCATGGCCCTGCCGGACGCCTTCCCCATGACCGCCGCTGTTGCTCCCTCCACCCGCCGCATGGCCCTGCTGCTCGCCGGTCTGGCCATGTTCGGTCCGTTCTCGATCGACACCATCTTCCCGGCGTTCCCGCAGCTGGCCCAGCGCCTGGCGGTGGACGAAGTGGCGGTGCAGCAGACCATCAGCGTGTACCTGCTGTTCTACGGCCTGATGAGCCTGGCGCACGGCCCGCTGTCCGATGCCTGGGGCCGCAAGCGGGTGATCCTCGGTGGCCTGGTGGTGTTCGTCGGCGCCTCGGTCGGCTGCGCGCTGTCCACCGACCTGACCACGCTGCTGGCGTTCCGCGCGCTGCAGGGCCTGTCGGCGGGTGTCGGCATGATCGTTGGCCGCGCGGTGATCCGCGATCTCTACCATGGCCACGACGCGCAGCGCCTGATGAGCCAGGTGTCGATGCTGTTCGGCATCGCTCCGGCCATCGCCCCGATCATCGGTGGCTGGATCCTGCTCAGTGGCGCCGGCTGGCCGCTGATCTTCTGGTTCCTGGTGGTGTTCGGGCTGGTCCTGCTGGCGGCCACTGCGCGCTACCTGCCGGAGACCCATCCGGTTGAAGCGCGCGTGCCGTTGTCGCCGCGCACGTTGATGCGTGATTACCTGCGCATCGGCTTCAACCCGCGCTTCCTGCGCCTGGCGCTGGCCGGCAGCATCGGCTTCGGTGGCATCTTCCTGTACATCTCCTCGGCGCCGGTGTTCGTGATGCAGCACCTGCATCTGGGCGAGGGCGGCTTCGCCTGGCTGTTCATCCCCACCATCGGCGGCATGACCACCGGCTCGTTCCTGTCTGGGCGCATGGCCGGGCACACCACGCCTACCCGCCAGGTCGCCATCGGTTTCGGCCTGTGCGCGCTGTCGGTGCTGTTGAACGTCGGCTACGTGGCGCTGGCCCCGCAGTTCGTGCTGCCGTGGGCGGTGCTGCCGATCTTCCTGGGCGGCATGGGCATGGCGTTGATCTTCCCGATCCTGGCGCTGGCGGTGCTGGACATGTACCCGCACCAGCGCGGCCTGGCCTCGTCGCTGCAGGCCTTCGTGCAGCTGATGATCAGCACCGTGGTGGCCGGCGTGGTATCGCCGCTGCTGAGCGCCAGCCCGCTGCACCTGGCGTTGGGCCAGGCTGCGTTCTTCGGTGCTGGTTTCGTGTTCTGGTACTGGGAACACCAGCGCGAGCGCGTGGCGCAGGCAGCCTGCACGGGCCATTGAGCAGCGCGCAGGGGTAGGGCGGACGGGGATGCCGGCACATCCTTGCAGCCGCGGACAACCGGACTAGGCTGGGCATTCCAGCCAGCCGGTGCGTGGATGCACGACAGCCAGCCAATCCGATGTCGTTGCATGAGGTTCCCCCATGGCTGCGCAGCAGACCTACCGCCTGTTCGAGGTGGCGCTGAAGGAGCGCCGCGTTCTCTCCCCTTCCCTGGACCGCATGGTGTTCACCGGTGCCGACGTGGCGCGGATGAAGACCGAAGGCCCGGACCAGCGGATCAAGGTGTTCTTCCCCTTGCCCGGCCAGGAGGTGCCACAGGTCCCCAGCGGCGAGGACTGGTACCCGCGCTACCGGGCGCTGCCGGACGATCAGCGCCCGCCGATGCGCACCTACACCATCCGCCAGCTGCGCGCCGAGCAGGGCGAGGTCGACGTCGATTTTGTCATCCACGGGGTGACCGGACCCGCTTCGCGCTGGGCCATGCACGCACGGCCGGGCGATCGCGTGGTGCTGCTGGCCCCCGATGCCGACTGTGCCGAGAGCAGCGAAGGCTGGGAGTGGAAGCCACCGGCCGGTGTCGGCCAGGTACTGCTGGTGGCCGATGAAACGGCGTTGCCTGCGGTGGCGGGCATCCTCGAAGAGCTGGCGGCCATGCCTGATCCGCCGCGCACGCTGGCGTTGCTGGAAGTGGCCCAGGCCGGCGATGCGGTGCCGTTGAAAGCGCCGGGCACCGCCGAGCTGGTGTGGTTGCCGCGTGGGCAGGCCGCCTATGGCCAGCCGCTGCTGCAGGCGGTCCAGGAACGGCTGTCAGCGACCTCGAGCGTGGCTGCTGGCGATGCGCTGGAGGAGATCGACGTCGATACGCAGATCCTCTGGGAGCAGGCCGATGCCAGCGTGGCCGGACCGCTGTATGCCTGGGTGGCCGGCGAGGCGGGTGCGGTGATGGCGATCCGCCGCCATCTGGTGCGTGACTGCGGGCTGGACCGTCGCGCGATCACCTTCATGGGCTACTGGCGGCACGGCAAGGTGCTGGACTGACCGTACTGGATCGAGCACGCGTGAAGCAGCGCTGCGGGCGGGGTGCGCTATCCTTGCGCCCCCCTTCGCAGCGGTACCGCACCATGTCCACCAGCTCCAAGACCCGCCGCGACCAGCGCCGTCGCCAGGAAAAGCAGGCCGCCAACAAGGCCGCCGCGCAGGCATCGCCGGTGGAACCGCATGCCGAGCTGCGCGATGCGCAGCGCACCCTGCTGGCCGGTGTCGTGCGCCGTGACGGCGAATGGGTGCTGGGCATGGACGGCCGCATCGCTGGCCACAGCGAGAGTGCTGCGCAGGTGCTGGCGCTGATCATGCAGGCCGGTGAACTGCACGAGCGCAACGGCACGCCGGTGCGCCTGATGTACTCCGATGCGCTGCGCGATGCCGCGCAGGCCGAAGCGAAGGAGAAGGGCCAGACCTTCGAGGAATTCAAGGCCGAGCTGGCCGCAGCGATGGCCGCGAAGAAGAACAGCTGACAGGCATTTCGGTAGAGCCGGCCGCTGGCCGGCTGCCCGTTGGGCCTTCATCGCGTAGTTGCCGGCCAGCGGCCGGCACTACCGGAAAGGGGCGGATCCTCGCGGATCCGCCCCTTTTTTCATTTCGCCGCCGGTGCCGCGTTGGCCTGCCAGCCGCACATCTGGCCTTCGTTCTGCTGCTTCAGCCACTCGTTGACCGGGGTGAAGTACTCGATCATCGGGCCGGCATCGAGCTTGTCGGTGCCGGTCAATTCCTTCAGCGTGGCCTGCCACGGCTGGCTGGCGCCCTTGCTCAGCATCGCCCAGTACTTCTGGCCGGCTTCCTTGTTGCCGTAGAAGGTGCACTCATGCAACGGGCCCTTGTAGCCGGCCGCGTCGCACAGGCCCTTGTAGAACTGGAACTGCAGGATGCGCGCCAGGAAGTAGCGGGTGTACGGGGTGTTGCCCGGCACGTGGTATTTCGCGCCCGGATCGAAGAACTCTTCGCCACGGGTGCTGGCCGGTGCCACGCCCTGGTACTTTGCCTTCAGGTCCCACCACGCCTTGTTGTAGTTGTCGGCGGTGATCGAACCGTCGAACACGCCCCAGCGCCAGCGGTCGATCATCAGCCCGAACGGCAGGAACGATACGCCCGACAGCGCCATGCGCATCTGGTTGTTGATGACCGCTTCACGGCTCTCGGTCGGCGCGTCGACCAGGCCGATCGAGCTAAGGTACTTGGGCGTCATCGCCAGCACGATGGTGTCGCCGATCGCTTCATGGAAGCCATCGTTGGCACCGCCCTGGAACAGCGGCGGCAGCGGGTTGTAGGCCAGGTCGTAATAGATGTGGCCCAGCTCGTGGTAGATGGTGGTGAAGTTCTCTTCGTTCGGCTTGATGCACATCTTGGTGCGCACGTCGCCTTCCATGTTCATGTCCCAGGCGCTGGCGTGGCAGACCACGTCGCGATCGTCGGGCTTGATGAACTGGGTCTTCTCCCAGTACGACTGCGGCAGCGACGGCATGCCCAGCGACACGTAGAAGTCCTGCGCGCGCTCGGTCATCTGCTTGGCGGTACGCAGTTCGGCTTCGCGCTGCGCCTTGTACTGCGCGGCCACGTTGGCATCCTTGCCGGCCTTCGCCAGCGCCGCGCTCAGGTTGGTCTGGTACTGCTTTTCCAGCGCCGCGGTGATGTCCAGGCTGCCGGCACCCGGGTACGGCTCCAGCTGGTCCCACAGATTCGACCAGTCCTGCTGCCACATGTTGCCCAGCAGGTGCGCGGCGATCAGGCCGTTGCCTACTTCGGCCTTGTCCTTGCCGTAGGTCTTGTCCAGCTTGCCGCGTGCGTAGCAGTGCAGCTGCTCGTACATCGGCTTGACCTGTTCCCACAGGCGATCGGTTTCCGGGCCGATCTGTTCCGGCGGCATGTCATAGCCGCTGCGCCACATCTGGCCGGCATCGGTGAAGCCCATGCCCTTGGCGCCTTCGTTCACCAGGCCGACGAACTTCTGGTAGTCGCCGCGCATGCTCCTGGTGGTGCTGTGCCAGCCCTGCCAGGCATCGAGCTGCTTGTCGTAGTCGCGGCTGCGCGCGAGCACCTGCTCCAGCTCGCCCAGCTGGCGGCAGGAGTTGGGATCGTTGGCATCGGTGCAGTACTTGCCGGCACCGTAGCTGCCTTCCATGCGGGTGGCGATCTGGGTCAGCTCGGCCAGCTTGGCAGGGTCACGCGGTGCCGGCATCGAGGACATCAGTTTCAGCAGGTGGATCGCACGCTTGCTGTCCTCGCTCATCGGCTTGCCGTCGAACTTGGCGGCCTGCTCGATCCAGCTGTTGAGCTGGGTCAGCGAGCGCTCGTTGGCCTTGGCCGCAATGCGTTCGGAATCACTGTTGATGTAGGTGGAAGACAGCCACTGCGCCGAGGTCATCTCCGGGTAGGCGGCCTTGAATTCGGCATTGATGCGGGCCACGAACTGGTCGGCGGTTTCGCCGGCCGGGGCGCTGCTGCTGGCGGTATCGGTGCCTGGGGCAGCTTCCTTCTTGCAGGCGGCCAGGGCCAGCGTGGCGGCGGCGACAGCCGAGGCCAGCAGGAGATGACGGTGTTTCACGGGCGGTCCTTGGGTGGTGAACGACGGCCGAAGGCTAGTGGGCCGTCGCCGCCACCGCAAGTGGCGGAAGTCGGTTGGGTTCGGCAGGGCTGCGCCCTGCACCCGCCGAAGCAACGGCAAAGGCCGAAGCAACAGCAGAAGCGGGCGATCCGTGGTTTGGCGGGGCGGTGTGGACTTGCAGGACACGCCGTAAACCCGTCCATGGGGGCTCGATGGCGCCATCCATGGCGCCAACGGTCCTGCAAGCCCACACCGCCCCACCTCTGACAGATCCTGGCGCATCGCGTCCCGCTCCGCTGTTGGTAGGTGTCGACCTTGGTCGACACACATCCACGCTATGCGTGGATGCGAGCGAAGCGACCCGCTTTTGACTTTGATTTTCTTTTGATTTTCCGTGGCGGACGCACACGGAAACTGTCAGAGGCCGGGCGGGTGGGCTGCGCAGGGGCGTGAGCCGCATGGGCCCGAGGCATGCCTCGGGCGGGTTGGGCAGGACGCCCAACCCCGGTCTTGCCGTGTGCGCAGGACAGCGCACACGGGCAAGCGGCGACCGAGTTTACAGGGACGTACTTGCAGCGCCCTCTGCGCAACCCACCCGCCCGGCCAAACCACGGCTTTTGATCTACGCAACCAACCCCGCCACGAGGGGCTCAGCCGTTGGCCTTCGCCTTCGCCTCGCGCGCCGCCTGTTGCTCGACCAGGGTCAGTGCCACGTTGTCACGCAGATAGGCCGGCTCGACCTTCTCCGGTGCGATGGCTTCACCGCGCGCGAAGGCCGGCACCGCCAGTGCCAGTACGTCCGACGCGCGCGGCAATGCGGCGGCATCGAATCCACGCAGGCCAGCCCCAAGTTGCGCCACCAGTGCGCCCTCGGCTGCGCCGAAACCGGTACCCACACCGTAGGCGGACAGCCCTTCCGGTAGCGATACCGCAGCGGGTGCGCATACGCGCTCAGCATCACGCGCCACCGGCAGGCCGTCCACGCGCTCGAAGCGGGCAACGTAGAGTTCGCCCATCCGCGCATCGATCGCTGACAGGATCTGCGTTTCTTCCGTCGGTGCCCGCAACGCCAGCACCTGCAGCGTCGAAACCGGCAACAGCGGACGGTCCAGGGCCAGCGCAATGCCCTGGGCAATCGCGATCGCAAGACGCACGCCGGTGAACGCGCCGGGGCCGCGGCTGAGCGCGATGCCGTCCAGCTGGCGGCGGCTGATGCCGGCTTCGGCCAGCAGCGCCTCCGCCCACGGCAGGCTCAGTTCGGCGTGCCGGCGCGGGGCAATCTCGAAGCGTTCCAGCACCTGCCCATCGACATGCAGGGCAACGGAACAGGCTTCGGTGGCGGTTTCAAAGGCGAGCAGTTTCATCGGATCGGGTCAGAACAGGGGGAACGTGGCACCGGGCGCCGGCTCGGGGCCGGTCGCAACAGCGACTGGGGCAGCCGCATCATCGGCCGCAGGCGCCCATTGTGGCGTAAAGAAGGCCTGCACATCGGCCAGGCTGCGGGTACGCCGGAACGGCGGCAGCGAATCGAGGAAGACCCGGCCATAGCCCCGGTTGAGCAGGCGCGGGTCGCACAGTACCAGCACGCCACGGTCGCTCTCGCTGCGGATCAGGCGGCCGACACCCTGCTTCAATGCGATCACCGCCTGCGGCAACTGCTCGTCGCGGAACGGATTGCCGCCCTGGCTGCGGATCGCCTCCAGCCGCGCCTCGTACACCGGATCGTCCGGCGCCGCGAACGGCAGCTTGTCGATCATCACCACGCTCAGCGCTTCGCCGACCACATCCACGCCCTCGCGGAAACTGGCCGAGCCGAGCAGCACGCCATTGCCGGATTCACGGAAGCGCTGCAGCAGCGTCGCGCGCGGTGCCTCGCCCTGCACGAACAGCGGCCATGGCCCGTCGCGCAATGCCTCGGCGGCCTCACGCAATGCACGGTGCGAGGCGAACAACAGGAAGGCCCTGCCCTGCGAGGCCTGCAACACCGGCCGCAAGGTCTGGATCAACGCGGTGCCAAACCCGCGCGCCGCCGGATCGGGCAGGCCTTCGGGCAGGTAGCACAGCGCCTGCTCGGGCCAATTGAACGGGCTTGGCTGCACCAGCGTGTGTGGATCGTCCAGGCCCAGGCGGGTGGCGATGTGATCGAAACCACCGCCAACGGTCAGCGTTGCCGAAGTGAAGATCCACGCGGCACGGCTGCGCTCGCGATGCTCGCGCAGCGGACCGGACACATCCATCGGCGTGCGCTGGCAGCGGAAACCGCGTGGCGTGAGCTCGTACCAGAGCACATCAGCCGCGCTGGCTGTGTCCGCCGGATCGGTATCGAAGTCGAGAGTGGGCTCGTCATCGCCCAACCAGCGGCTGAGCCGCGAGACCGCCTCACGCGCCCGCGCATGACAGGCATCCAGACCCGCCGCCGCTTCGCGCAGCGGCTGCAATGCCTGCTCCAGGGTCACCAACCCTGCCATCACCGTATCGAAGCCGACACGTACCTGCGGCATCGCCAACGCACGCCACTGCGTGCCACGCGACGGCAGCCCTTCCATCGCCGATCGCAACGCCAGCAGCGCCTGCTGCAACTGGTCGACCGGTTCCTGCAGCGCCGACTGCGCGCCGCCCACACCGCGTGCTTCAGCCAGGCAATCGCGCCCGAGCTCCTGCCACGGGCGCATGCCAAAACCCTCGCCGAAGAACTGCGCGGCCAGTTCGGGCAACTGGTGCGCCTCGTCGATGACGAAGGCCTGTGCACCGGGCAACAGCTCACCGAAGCCGTCCTGCTTCAGGGCCAGATCGGCCAGCAGCAGGTGATGGTTGACCACCACCACATCGGCAGCCTGTGCACGCTGCCGCGCACGCACCACGAAGCAGTCATCCCAGAACGGGCAATCGGTGCCCAGGCAGTTGTCGACGGTGGAGGTGACCATCGGCAGCAATGGGGAGTCGTCGGCCAGCCCGTCGAGCTCGGCGATGTCACCGAACTCCGAGCGACCGGACCAGGCCAGGATGCGCTGGAACTGCGCTGCCTGTTCGGGGCTGGAAAAACGCGGCTCTCCACGCGCCTGCTGCAAGCGGTAGCGGCACAGGTAATTCGCACGCCCCTTCAGCAGCGCACTGCGCAGGCCGACCCCGAGCGCCTGGCGCACCCGTGGCAGATCGCGGTGGTAGAGCTGGTCCTGCAGTGCGCGGGTACCGGTGGAGATGATGGTGCGCAGCCCGGACAGCAGCACCGGCACCAGGTAGGCGAAGGTCTTGCCGGTACCGGTACCGGCCTCGGCCAGCAGCAGATCACGCTGCTGCAACGCGTCGGCGATCGCTTCGGTCAGGCGCAGCTGTGCGGGACGCGGGACGAAGGCATCCAGGTGCGAGGCGAGCGCGCCGCCGTCGCTGAGGGCTTCGCGGCTGGCATGGACAAGGTCGGACATCAGAGGGAAAGGATACCCGGCCGGGCGCTGCCCGGCACCCGTTTCAAGCCGGAGCCAGAGCACCAGC
>NZ_JAOECR010000053.1:0-30347 GCF_029836955.1 Stenotrophomonas sp. GD04054
CATGCTGAAGGTGGGTCAAGCCTGCTTCCAGCAGGCTTGACCGCGAACATAGGATCTCGACTCTACAAAGAGCGACGGCCGAGCATGGGCTCGGCTCTGCAGCAACCGCAGGTCAGCGCATCAGCACCACTTCCTCAGCCGAGGTCGGGTGGATCGCCACGGTGTCATCGAACTGGGCCTTGGTCGCGCCCATCTTCACCGCCACCGCGAAACCCTGCAGGATCTCGTCGGCCGCTTCGCCCAGCAGGTGGATACCTACCACGCGTTCTTCCGGGCCGGCGCAGACCATCTTGAACAGGCTGCGCTGGGTACCGTTGGCCAGCGCCTGCAGCATCGGTCGGAAACGGCTGTGGTAAACGCTCACCTGGTCGAAACGCGCGCGCGCTTCTTCCTCGCTCATGCCCACCGCACCCAGCGGCGGGTGCGAGAACACCACGCTGGCCACATTCTCGTAATCCATCTTCGACTGCGGGCGGCCACCGAACAGGCGATCCATCAGGCGCCGCGACGCCGCCACCGCCACCGGAGTCAGGCCGACCTTGCCGGCGATGTCACCCACCGCGTGCACGCTCGGCACGCTGGTGGTCTGCCATTCGTCCACCTGCACCTGCTGATGTTCGCCAATGCCGATGCCGAGCGCTTCCAGGCCCAGATCACGACTGTTGCCGCGGCGGCCGGTGGCGAAGAACACCGCGTCGAACACGCTGTCGAGCGGGCCGTCATGGCCAAACGCACGTACGCGTTCGCCATCGCGCTGCAGTTCGCGCAGGCGATAGCCGAAATGGATGCGCACGCCCTGCTGCTTCAGGTTCTCGGCCAGCTGATCAGTCAGCTCGTAGTCGAAGCGATCCAGCAGCCGCTGGCCACGCACCAGCAGGCTCACCTTGCTGCCCAGTGCCTGCAGCAGGCCGGCCAGCTCCACCGCGATGTAACCGCCACCGATGATCGCCACCTCGGCCGGTGCCGCGCGCAGATCGAAGAAATCGTCGGAGACCAGGCCCAGTTCGGCGCCGGGAATGTCGGGCCGCAATGGGTGCGCACCGGTTGCGATCAGGATGTGCTCGGCGCTGTAGCGCACACCATCGCTGCAGGCCACGGTGTGCGCATCCAGCAGATGGCCACGCGCCGGAATACGCACCACGCCGGTCTCATCCAGGCGTTTGTGGTAGCTGGTATGGATGTTGCTGATGTAGGCCTGGCGATGGATCACCAGTTCCTTCCACGACAGCGCCGGGCGCGCCTGAACATCGAAGCCCATCGCACTGGCCAGGCCGATGCGCTCGTGCAGGTCGGCCGCCAGCCACATCGCCTTCTTCGGCACGCAGCCGACATTGACGCAGGTCCCGCCCAGCTCACCGGGCTCCAGCATTGCCACGCGCTTGCCATGCTGCGCGGCACGGATCGCACCAGCCAGGCCGGCGGAGCCGCCGCCAAGGACGATCAGGTCGTAATCATAGGGTGCAGTGCTCATCGGAATCGCTCGGGTCGGTAAGGGGCAGGATCGATCGCTGGCGTGCGGCCGCAGACGAGATCGGCGATCAGCTGGCCGGTGCCGGCGCTCATGCTGATGCCGAGCATGCCATGCCCCGCTGCAAGCCAGACGTGAGGATGCGCAGGCGCGCGGCCGATCAACGGCACGTCGTCCACGCTCATGGGGCGCCACCCGCACCACTGCTCCTGCAGCTGCGCACCGCGTGGCGCGCGCAGGTAGTGGTCGGCGGCCTGCTGCAGGGCCTGCAGGCGGGCCGTGCGCAGCTGCGGATCGGCACCGGCGAATTCCATGGTGCCGCCCAGTCGCAACGCCTCGCGCCAGGCAATCACGAACACGGAATGGTCCTTCAGCACCACCGGGCGCTGCGGCACCTGCACCGGTCGCGACCAGGTCAGCGAGTAACCTTTGCCGGGCTGGATCGGTACGCGCAGATCCAGCTGCCGTGCCCAGCGCGGCGACCACGGCCCGGTGGCCAGCACCAGCTCGCGTGCGTGCAGCGTGCGTTCGCCGACGTGCACGCGCACACCCTGCGCGTGGGCGCTGAAATCCTGCACGTCCGAGTGCTCTTCGATCACCACGCCCTGTGCACGCAGCACGCGCGCCAGTTCGGCGGTGTAGCGGTCCGGACGCAGCTGCGCATCGCCGGGGAAGTGGATCGCGCCGGCAATGCGATCATGGAAAGCTGGATTGTCGCGCGCATAGTCAGCGCCATCGATGCGCGCCGTGGCGATGCCCTGCGCGTTCAGTGCCTCACACTCAGCGGCGTGGTGATCGAAATTGCGGGCATCGCCAAACACGTAGTCCAGACCGCGGATATCGAATTCGCAGTCCAGCGCATGCACCTGCACCCACTGTGCCAAGCGCAGCCGGGAATCATTCAGCAGCGCAGCGCGGGCGCGCGTGGCCTGCAGCCAGTCGCGGGCATTGCAGCGTGCGCTGAACTGCAGCAGCCAGCGCCACAATGCAGGGTCCAGTCGCGTACGCACGTACAACGGCGCACGCGGATCGAGCATCCAGCGCAGCGCGCGCAACGGTACGCCAGGCGCTGGCAGCGGCGGCGCGTGGCTGGGGGTGATGGTGCCGCAGTTGCCATGCGAGGTCGCGCCGCCGACACGCCCACGGTCGATCACGCGTACCTGCCGGCCCTGTGCGCGCAGCGCGAGCGCGACGGCCAGTCCAATGGCACCGGCGCCGACCACGATCACATCCTCGCGCGCGCCCTGCATCGATCAGCCCTGCCCGGCCCCGCGCCGCATCGGCGGCCACTGCCGGTAGGTCATCGCACGCCACAACCATTCCATGGGCCCGAAACGGAAGCGGCGCAACCAGGCCTGCGAAAGGGCCACCTGCAGTGCAAACAACAGCAGCGCGAACAGCAGCTGCACGCTGCGCGGCATCACCTCGAACCATCCCAGTCCGTAGTGATAGAAAAGCAGCGTGCAGACCAGCGACTGCGCCAGGTAATGGGTCAGCGCCATGCGCCCCACCGGCGCCAGCCAGGCCAGCCGCGTGCGCCAGTGCACGATCCACGCCAGATAGCCCAGGCACATCGGCAGGCCGCCTATGGTCACCAGGCCCATCGCCGCCGTCACCGGAAGGTTGTAGGCGCCCGGTGCCAGGTAGGGTTTCCAGGCGACGCCGATCAACGTGACCAGCAGGCCCAGCGGCAACGCGATCCAGCGCAGCGACGCGTACAGCCGCGGGAAGCGCTCCGGCGCCGCCAGCGCGCCACTGCCGGCGAACCAGCTGCCGATCAGGAACATGCCCAGTACTTCCGGACCGGTGATCAGCAGCGCCCCCATCGACGTACCGAACTCACTCAGGCGCTGCACATTGGCCTGCGCCCAGCTGCCCTGCCCGTACACCTGCCGCTGCAGCTCAATGCTCCGCTGCGCCTCGGCAAGCATGCCCTGCACATCTTCGGCCGAAGCCATCGACACCATCGCGCCGACCAGCAGCATCATCGCCACACCGCCGAGGTAGACCATCAGCCCCATCCACGGCAGCCAGCTGCGTGGCGCCTCGCGGCAGGCCAGCAGCGGCAACGAGATCAGTGCATACATCACCAGAATGTCGCCGGACCAGACCAGCAGTGCATGGCACAGACCGATCAGCAGCAAGCCAGCGCTGCGGCGCAGGTAGAACGGGGTGAAGTCGCGCCCGGCGGCCTCAGCGCGCTGCGCCATCACCGCGAAGCCGGCACCGAACAGCAACGAGAACAGGGTGAAGAACTTGCCCTGCACGAACACGTAGACAAAGGCATCGGCCCAGTAGTCGATGCCCTGCCAATGCACGTCGATGCCGGTGAACGCCAGGTCCAGCGGCCCGCTGAAGGCCTCGATGTTCATCAGCAGGATGCCTAGCAGCGCAGCACCGCGCAGCACGTCAAGCACGGCGATGCGTTCGCCGGAAGCCACCGGCTGCAGGGAAGGAGAAGCGGCGTTCACAGGGCGTCCGTCGGGCAGGTCCGCCATTATGCCGCCGGCCTGCGCGCCATGGATGGCCGCGCCGTGTTCCACAAACGCAACGGCCCGCCGAAGCGGGCCGTTGCTGCCATCACGATCGCGCTGCGATCAGTGCTGGTGACCGCCGTCGCCGTGGACGTGGCCGTGGTCGATTTCTTCCTTGCCGGCTTCGCGCACATCGACGATTTCCACGTCGAAGTGCAGGTCCTTGCCGGCCATCGGATGGTTCAGGTCGACGTCGACGACGCTCATGCCGACCTTCTGCACGGTCACCGCACGCGGGCCGAAGTTGGTCTGCAGCACGACCTGCTGGCCCGGAGCCAGCTTGGTGTTGCCGAAGTGCTTCTTCGGCACGCGCTGGGACAGGCCCTCACGACGCTCGCCGTAGGCATCGGCAGCGTTGACGTCGACGCTGAAGGTCGCGCCGGCTTCCTTGTCCATCATGGCGTTTTCCAGGCCCGGGATGATGTTGCCGTGGCCGATCAGGATCGCCAGCGGCTCGCCGCGGTCCTTGGACGATTCGATCGGCTCCTGGCCGACTTCGGAAACGGTGTAGTGGAAGCGGACAACGCGGTCTTTTTCGATCTTCATGCGCAACTCTGTCTGGATCTGCCGGAGGCAGGCGGGTTGGGGCGGGTTGTCGCCCGGCGGGGATGCCGCCATCATGACGGCCAATCCTAAGGTGGCGCATTATCCGGAGATCATGCACATCACGCCAGTTTCGTCCGGCCTGCGCCGGCTCCTCGCCCCGGCCCTGCTCCTGGCCCTGCCCGTGCTGATGACCGCCTGCGGCGGCGGCAAGGCCACCCGACCCGCGCCGCCCCCGCCGACCGCGAACTGGCCGAAGACCGTGCCGGACAATCCCGAGGCGGCCAACTCGGTGCTGATGCGAGCCATCAGCCTGGTCGGCACCCCCTATCGCTATGGCGGCAATACCCCCGACTCCGGCTTCGACTGCAGCGGCCTGGTGGCCTACGTCTACCGCGAGATGCTGGACCTGAAACTGCCACGCACCTCGCGCGACCTGGCGGCGGTACAGGGCCCGAAGATCGACCCGCAGCGCCTGGCCACCGGCGACCTGGTGTTCTTCGGCAGCCGCGGCAGCGTCACCCATGTCGGCATTTATGTTGGTGAAGGGCGCTTCGTGCACGCGCCGAGCACCGGTGGCACGGTCCGGCTGGACTCGCTCAGCGGTCCGTACTGGAAGGACCACTACACCGGGGCGAAACGCGTCCTTCGCTAAGATGAACAGGCGATATGTTCAAAATTGTGACGCACATCACCATGTAACTAACGATTTACTAACGGAATTTTTAACTTATTGCCGCTTTTACAGGGCATGATGCCCCATCGTTTTTTTCCTGTGACCGACGCGTGACGACTGACGACCTGAAAAGCGAAGGCCAGACTTCCGTATCTTCACGTAGTGCCCGCCCGCTGTTGCTTGGCTTGGCACTGTGTCTGACCAGCCTTCCGGCCTGGTCGCAGACTGCTCCGAACCGTTCCGATGTGACCCCGGCCCCGGTGGCCGAGAGCACCCCCCGACCGGCCGCCAAGGCCGAGGCTGCCGCTCCGCAGCGCAGCCGCGTCGATGCCGCCGCCAGCGCCACGCTGGCCGCCCTGCTGCCGCATCTGGCTGCCAACGACACCATTCCGCTGATGGACCGCTCGGCCGTGGTAGCCGGTGATCTCAGCCGCCTGCTCGCCAACTACGACACCAGCAGCGCCGCCAATGGCAGCGTTGTCGGCACCGCCGCCGACAACGGCAAGGTGCAATCGCTGCTGCGCCGCGCGATGACCCTGCTGGGCACCCCGTACCGTTGGGGTGGCAGCAGCCCGGACAGCGGTTTCGACTGCAGCGGCCTGGTCGGTTACGTGTTCCGCTCGGCCCTGGGTATCGAGCTGCCGCGCGTCTCCCGCGAAATGGCGCACGATAACAACGCCGAACTGATCAACGACCGCACCGCACTGGCTGCCGGTGACCTGGTGTTCTTCGGCCGCAAGGGCCGCGTCGACCACGTCGGCATCTATGTTGGCGATGGCCGCTTCCTGCACGCACCGAGCTCCGGCAAGGACGTCCGCGTGGACACCCTGCTCAGCGGCTACTGGGGCAACAAGTTCATGCAGGCCCGCCGGGTCGATCTCTGACCCGCTGGCGCCACCGCGCCGCCTGACACGAGAAAGCCGCTGCCCTGCAGCGGCTTTTTTGTTTGCGCCCCCACTGGGTGCCGACCTTGGCCGGCACTGCGCCACCTGCCCCAGTGGGTGCCGACCGTTGGTCGGCACTGCGGCCATCCACGCATGGCGTGGATCTACCGGGGACCTACCCTGATCGGCACCGCGCCAGTCAGCTCCAAAACAAAAAGCCCGCCGTTCAGGGCGGGCCTTTCATCTCCACGCAACCTCAGCCGCGTGGCGGTGTCGGGTCCGGATCGTCCACACCCACATTGCTGGACGGGTTGTCATACACCGCCTGGTCGAGCAGCCCGGTTTCCTTGGCCACGATCACCGGCACCAGCATCTGGCCCGTCACATTGGTCATCGTGCGCATCATGTCCAGGATGCGGTCGATGGCATACAGGTAGCCGATGGTCTCCAGCGGCAGGTTGGCTGCGCTCAGCACCACCGTGGCCATGATCACCGCGGTACCCGGCACGCCGGCGGTACCGAAGCTGCCCAGCACCGAGGCGATCAGCACCACCACGTACTGCTCCGGGGTCAGCGGCACACCGCTGTACTGCGCGATGAACACCGCGCACAGCGCCGGGTAGATCGCGCCGCAGCCATCCATCTTGATGCTGGCACCCAGCGGCACCGCGAACGAACCGTAGTCCTTGTTCACGCCCAGGTTGTGGGTGATCGAGCGCAGCGCCACCGGCATCGCTGCGAAGCTGGACGAGCTGACGAAGGCGACCTGCATGCCCGGCGCCGCGCCACGGAAGAACTTCAGCGGGTTCAGGCCGTGCGCCAGCAGCAGTGCGCTGTAGACCACCACGATGTGCAGGGCGCAGGCCACGTACAGCGCCAGCACGAAGTGGCCCAGCGGCAGCAGCTTCTCGAAACCGTAGCTGCCGACCAGGCCAGCAATCAGGCCGAAGGTGCCGATCGGGGTGACTTCCAGCACGAAGCGGGTCACCTGGATCATGATGTCGCTCATCTGCCCGACCAGCTTGCGCGCCTCGGTCACCTTCTCGCCCAGCTTGACGATGGCAAAGCCCACCAGGCCAGCGAAGAAGATCACTGGCAGGATCGAGCCGCGACCGGCAGCCAGCACGGTTTCACCGGCCGCATTGACCTTGGTGCCGATGCCGGACAGCGCGTAGAAGACATTGGCCGGCACCACGTCCAGCAGCACCTGCACCACGCTGGGCACTTCGCGCGGCACGTAGTTGCTGGCCATCGACAGCTGCAGGCCACCGGCGCCGGGCTGCAGCACGGTACCCACGCCCAGGCCGACGCACACCGCCAACGCGGCGGTGATCACGAACCACAGGAAGGTGCGGCCACTGAGCGCGGCGACCGACTTCTGGCCGTGCAGCGACGAGATTGCGTTGATGACCGCGAAGAACACCAGCGGCACGGCGATCATCTTGATCAGGGTGACGTACAGCTCGCCGAGCGGGCCGAACCACGTTTCCGCGGCCGGGCCGAGCGCCCAGCCGGCCAGCGCGCCGAGCACGAAGCCACCGACCACGCGCTGCCAGAATGGAATCCGCAGCCAGGCAGAGACCAGCTTCATAGGCAATCCAGAGGGGAAGGAAGGGATGCTGGCACGATATCCCAAGGCGGCCCGCGGAACGACCGCCCGGCCGGCAAATCAGTGTGTCATCGGCGTGCCTTGCGAGGGCGGGCATAATGAACGTCCCGTTACAGTTTGTGAGATCCCAGCGTCCATGCGCCGTTCCGTCTCCCTGTTGGCCGCCTGCGCCACCACCCTGCTGCTGGGCGCCTGCGCCAGCACCACCCCCGCGTCCGCCCCGGCCGGCCTGAAGGTCGCCGTCGACCCCGTTGCCCATCCGGCCGGCGAGACCCCGCAGTGGTGGTACCGCAGCGGCGCCGCCCAGGCCGCCGCCAACGGCGCGATGTCCGGCAAGGCCAAGAACGTCATCCTGTTCCTCGGCGACGGCATGAGCCTGACCACGGTGGCCGCCTCGCGCATCTACGAAGGCCAGCAGAAGGGCGGCTCGGGTGAAGAGAACCTGCTGTCCTGGGAGCGCTTCCCGGCCACGGCGTTCAGCAAGACCTACAACACCGATTCGCAAACCCCGGATTCGGCCGGCACCATGACCGCCATCACCACCGGCGTGAAGACCCACATGGGTGCGATCGGCGTCAGCGCCGGCAGCCGCACCGACTGCGCCGACAGCCTGTCCAAGGGCCTGCTGACCTGGCTGCAGCTGGCCGACAGCGCCGGCCTGGCCACCGGTGTGGTGTCCACCGCACGCCTGACCCATGCCACTCCGGCCGCCACCTATGCGCACTCGCCCGAGCGCAACTGGGAAAACGACACCGACCTGACCGAAGCCGCGAAGGCCGCCGGCTGCAAGGACATCGCCCAGCAGCTGTTGTCGACCTCGCGCTATGGCCGTGGCCCGCTGGTCGCCCTCGGCGGCGGTCGCGGTGAATTCACCACCGTGGAAGAACGGGATCCGGAATACGACGACAAGGTCGGCCAGCGCCTGGATGGCCGCAGCCTGGTGCAGGAATGGCAGCAGGCGCACCCGCAGGGTGCCTACGTGTGGAACAGCAAGCAGCTGGCCGCCGCCGCGAATGCGCCGGCCATTCTTGGCCTGTTCGAGCCGGACCACATGCGCTACGAGTACGAGCGCCCGCAGGATCCGGGCGGTGAGCCGAGCCTGGCCGAGCTGACGGCGGCAGCCATCAAGAACCTGGCCAAGCACCAGGAAGGCTACGTGCTGATGATCGAAGGCGCGCGCATCGACCACGCCAACCACAGCGGCAACGCCTACCGTGCGCTGACCGAGACCGTGGCCCTGTCCGACGCGGTGCGCGTGGCCAACGAACTGACCTCGGCCGACGATACCCTGATCATCGTCACCGCCGACCACTCGCACACCCTGAACTTCGTCGGCTACCCGGCGCGCGGCAACCCGATCCTGGGCAAGGTGAAGGACAAGGGCGGCGAAGACGGCGCCGGCAAGCTGGACTACGCGCTGGACGGCACCGGCCAGCCCTACACCACGCTGAGCTACGCCAACGGCCCTGGCCACACCGGCAGCAGCAACCAGCAGCCGGCCGGTTCGAAGCGTTACCCGCACAACCCGAGCAGCTTCGAACCGGCCAACGGCCGCCCGAACCTGCGCGAGGTCGACACCGAGCATCCGGACTACATGCAGGAAGCACTGGTGCCGATGAAGTCCGAGTCGCACGGCGGCGAAGACGTCGGTATCTGGGCACGCGGCCCGGGCAGCAAGGCGATCCGCGGCACGCTGGAACAGAACGCGATCTACCACATGATCGTGCAGGCCACCCCGGCCCTGCGCGAGCGCCTGTGCCAGGCCGGCACCTGCGACGACAAGGGCGTGCCGGTACAGCTGCCGGCGCCGACCGCATTCGAGCGCAAGGCCGAGGCCAAGTGATCGTGAGGCAGGCCTACCCTGCTCCTGCCAGCGGCCGCTTCGCGCGGTCGCTGGTCCTGCTTGGCGTGCTGGTCAGTGCCAATGCAGCGGCACAGGCACCGGCGTGCAAGCTGCTGACCGACGAACACGGGTTGTGGCCGCTGCCCAACTGCGAAGTGGTCGATCACCGGCCGAAGATCAGTGCCGACACCTTGAAGGACCTGAATTACGACGACCATGGCCTGGCCGTGGTGTACGCCGACCAGGGCTTCCACTACGTCAACCGCAAGGGCCGCAGCCTGCCGGTACTGACCTGGGACAACGGTCCGGAAACACCGCAGGAAGGCCTGCTGCGCGCCCGCGTCGGCAACCGCGTGGCCTACTTCGATCTGAAGTTCCGCCAGGTGGTGCCCGGCACCTTCGATTTCGGCTGGCCGTTCCAGGATGGCGTGGCCGAGGTCTGCAACGGCTGCCGGCGCGGCACGCCGGATGCCGATGGCCACACCCCGATGGAAGGCGGAGAGCGGTTCCGCATCGACCGTTCGGGCCGTCGGGTAAAGTAGGGTTTTCGGCAGGGCTGCGCCCTGCACCTGCAGACGCAACGGCAACGGCCGAAGCAACAGCAACAGCGTGCATTCCGTGGGATGGCGGGGCACTGTGGGTTTGCGGGGACGGCGCAAGTACGTCCATGTAGCCTTGATCGCCGCATCCATGCGGCTCACACCCCGCAAACCCACAGTGCCCCGCCTCTGACAGATCTCCGCGGCTGTTGGTAGGTGTCGACCTTGGTCGACACATCTGTCAGATATCGAATGAGTCATCCACGCATGGCGTGGATCTACTGTGTCGACCAAGGTCGACACCTACCAAAGCGGTGCACGACGCCGTTCTGGCAGATCGCGGCATTCTGTCGAAGGCGGGGTGGGTCCGGTTGCGGGGGCGTGAGCCGCATGGGCCCGAGGCATGCCTCGGGCGGGTTGGGCACGACGCCCAACCCCGGTCTTGCCGTGTGCGCAGGACTGCGCACACGAGCAAACGGCGACCGAGCTTACATGGGTGAGGGCGCTTTGCTTGCGAAGCACTGCTTCGCAAGCGTCCGAACGCACAGCCGCCAGCGGCTGGGCCGGGCCCCGGAGGGGGACTTGCAGCGGCCCCCGCAACCGGACCCACCCCGCCAAGCCTCAGGAAACCCGCTTCTGCTGTTGCTTCGGCCGTTGCCGTTGCTTGCGCGTCTGCGGGTGCAAGGCGCAGCCCTGCCGACCAACCCTATACTTGCAGGCGTGAGTGAATTCCCTGCCCTCGTTCCGCTGGATGCGCCGCTGCTGGTGGGCTACAGCGGTGGTGTCGACTCCACCGTGCTGCTGCATTGGCTGTGGTGCTGCGCGCAAGCTTCCGGCACGGCGCTGCGCGCGGTGCACGTGCACCACGGGCTGCAGCCCGATGCAGATGACTGGGTGCGGCACTGCCAGCAGCAATGCGACGCCTGGGGCATCCAACTGGCCGTGCACCGCGTGCAGGTCGAGAACGGCACAGGCCTGGGCACCGAGGGTGCCGCGCGACTGGCACGACGCGCCGCGTTCGCGGCCGAACTGCGCGACGGCGAAACCCTGGCGCTGGCACAGCACCAGGACGACCAGGCCGAGACCTTCCTGTTGCGCGCCCTGCGCGCTTCCGGCGTCGATGGCCTGGCGGCGATGTCCACGCACAGCCGCCTTGGCGAAAAGCCTCTATGGCGACCGCTGCTGGCAGTGCCACGCAGTGCACTCCTCGACTACGCCTGCCAGCATGCACTGCACTGGATCGAAGACCCCAGCAACGCCGACGACCACGCCGATCGCAACTTCCTGCGCCTGCAGGTGCTGCCGCTGTTGCGCCAGCGCTGGCCGCATGCCGCTGCGGCGATGGCGGGCAGCGCAACGCACTGCGGGCAGACCCGCGAACTGCTTGACGAGGAAGACGCCGAGCTGATCGCACACCTGGAAGTCGCTCCACGCGTGCTGTCGCTGCAGCTGCTACGCCAGGTCTCACCGGGGCGCGCCGCGCGCGTACTGCGCGCCTGGGTGACCGGCCACGGTGCGGCACCGCTGCCGGCCACCGTGCTGCAGCAGGCGCTGGACGAGTTGCTGCCGGCCGACAACGATCGCCAGGCGCGGGTGCGCTGGCACGATCACGCCATCCAACAGTGGCGCGACCACGCCTACCTGCTGCCGGCCCGGCTGCCTGCGCTTCCCCACGAGTGGCAGGCCGAATGGGATGGACGCGCACCGCTGGCACTGCCCGATGGCGGACAGCTGCGCCTGCAGGGCACCCCGGCCTTCGAACGCCCCCTGCAGGTCCGTGCACGCGTGGGCGGTGAGCGCATTCTGCTGCCCGGTCGCCAGCATTCGCACGCGTTGAAGGACTGCCTGCAACGCGAACACCTCGCCCCCTGGCGACGCGCGCAGCTGCCGCTGATCTTTGATGGCCCGCAGTTGCTGGCCGCCGCCGATGTGCTCGTCGCCGCACCGCTGCAGGCCTGGCTGCAGGCGCATGGCGCACAGTTGCAATGGCGCCCGGGCGGCTGGTGAATTGACCCCCGCGCGCGGCCCGTCCACACTTGCCGCATGGCCAAGAAGTCCCCCGAAAACGCCTCCCCGGTCGCCCAGTTCGAGCAGTCGCTCGAATCGCTGGAGCAGCTGGTGGAGCAGATGGAAACCGGCGAGCTGAGCTTGGAAGCTTCGCTCAGTGCTTACGAACGTGGCGTCGGTCTGTATCGCCAGTGCCAGCAGGCGCTGGAGCAGGCCGAGCTGCGCGTGCGCCTGCTCAGCGATCCGGCGCAGCCGGAAGCATCCGAGCCTTTCGATCCGCCCAGCCATGACGGCTGAGGTTCTGTTCGCGCGCTGGCGCGACCGTATCGAAAGCCAGCTCGACGCCGCGCTGCTCTCGCCTGCCGAAGCACCGCAGCGCCTGCACCAGGCCATGCGCTATTCGGTGCTGGGCGGTGGCAAACGCATGCGCCCGCTGCTGGTCTACGCCAGTGGCCACCTGTTCGGTGCGCAGCCGGAAAGCCTGGATGCGGCCGCCATGTCCGTCGAACTCATCCACGCCTACTCGCTGGTGCATGACGACCTGCCGGCAATGGATGACGACGCGCTGCGTCGCGGCAAGCCGACCACCCACATCGCCTTCGACGAAGCCACCGCGATTCTGGCAGGCGATGCACTGCAGACGCGTGCCTTCGGCCTGCTGGCCGATGCACCGCTGCCTGCCACGCTGCGCGTGGCCTGCCTGCAGACCCTGGCCCACGCGTCCGGCGCCGCTGGCATGTGCGGTGGCCAGGCGCTGGATATCGATGCCACCGGCCAGCAGCAGACGCTGGCGGCATTGACCCGCATGCATGCCCTGAAGACCGGCGCGCTGATCCGTGCGGCGGTGCGCATGGGCGCGCTGTGCGGCCAGGCCCACGAACCTCAGCTGGCCCAGCTGGACAGCTTCGCCGACGCACTCGGCCTGGCCTTCCAGGTACGCGATGACATCCTCGATGTCGAGGCCAGTTCCGAGCAGCTGGGCAAGACCGCCGGCAAGGACCAGGCGCAGGACAAGAGCACCTTCCCTGCCCTGCTCGGCCTGGACGGGGCGAAGGCCCAGCTGCACGAACTGGCCGCACGCATGCAGTCGATCCTGGCCGGGTACGGCGAAGAGGCCGATGCACTGCGTGCGCTGGCGACGCTGGCGGTCGAACGCGATCATTGATCGCTCGCCGGGCACCGCCCGTCGCTCCCCGCACATGAAAACGCCCGGCAATGCCGGGCGTTGTTGTTTCCGCATGCAGCCGGTCTTACTTGATCAGGCGCAGGGTGAACGGGTAGCGGTAGGCTTCGCCGTTGTTGGCCTTCACGGCAGCAATGATGCAGAACACCAGGTTGATGATGCCCACGATCGGCGCCAGGATGCCGCCGATGATCACCACCATCAGGATGATGCTGATGACCATGGCGATGGTCACGGTGATCTGGAAGTTGAGGGCTTCCTTGGCCTGGTCGGTCACGAAGGCCTTGCCCGCGTCATCCTTGTTGATCAGCCAGATGATCAGCGCGCCGATGAAGCCGGTGAAGATGCCCAGCAGGTGCGCGGCCAGGGCCATGGTGCGCTGGTCGGCCGGCACATCGGTGGTGGCCGGCGGCGGCGGGACGTTATCGAATTCGCTCACGACAAAACTCCTTTTCATTGGGTGGTCTTGACCCACCAGCACCAAGCTGGCTGCGTCAGGCGGGCATAGCTTACGCCATCAATGCCATCAATCATTACCGGCGATGGTCATCCGCCCCAGCAGGATCGAACCGGTCCGGATGTGCGAGCGCGGGTCGACGTCGCTGCCGACCGCCTCGATGCTGCTGAACATCTCGCGCAGGTTGCCGGCGATGGTGATGCCATCCACCGGATACTGGATCTCGCCGTTCTCGACGCGGAAGCCGCCGGCACCGCGCGAGTAGTCGCCGGTCACCCCGTTCACGCCCTGCCCCATCAGTTCGGTCACCAGCAGGCCATCGCCCATCTGCCGGGTGATGTCCTGCAGAGAACCCGCGTTGGCGGCCAGCTGCAGGTTGTGCACGCCACCGGCATTGGCGGTGGTCTGCAGGCCCAGCTTGCGTGCCGAGTAGCTGCCCAGCACATAGCGCTGCAGCACGCCGTCACGGACCAGGGCCGAAGCACGCGTGGCCACGCCGTCACCGTCGAAGGCGGCCGAGCGCAGGCCACGGCGCAGGTGGGGCAGTTCCTCGATCTGCATCCAGTCCGGGAACAGCTGCTGGCCAACGCTGTCCAGCAGGAAGCTGGCCTGGCGGTACAGCGCACCGCCGGACACCGCCGACAGCAGGTGGCCAACCAGGCTGCGCGCTACTTCCGGGGCGAACAGCACCGGCATGGTGCCGGTGGCCATCGAGCGAGGCTGCAGGCGGGCGACGGTGCGCTCGGCAGCACGACGACCGACCAGGCCCACCTCTTCCAGATCCTCGCGGGCCAGCGCGCTGGTGTACCAGCCATCGCGCTGCATGCCATCGCCCTGGCCGGCGATCAGCGCACAGCCCACCGAATGATGGGTGCCACGCTCACGGCCGAAAAAGCCATGCGAATTGGCGTACACCGACAGGCTCTGCATGCTCGAAACCGAGGCGCCGTCGGAATTACGGATCTGCGCATCGGCCTCACGGCCTGCGTTCTCGCAGGCCAGGGCCAGGTCCACCGCCTCGTCGGCCTGCAGCGCCCAGGGGTGCCAGGCATCCAGATCCGGGAAGTCGGTGGCCATCAGCGAGGCCTCGGCCAGGCCGGCAGCCGGGTCATCTTCGGTGTGCCGGGCGATCGCACAGGCCTGCTCGACCGTGGCGGCAAGGCTGGCCTCGTTCAGGTCGCCGGTGCTGGCGCTGCCCTTGCGTTGGCCGAAATAGACGGTGACGGCGATACCGCGGTCACGGGTGGACTGCACGGTCTCCACCTCGCCAAGGCGGACATTGACCTCCAGGCCACGATCCTCGCTGCAGCTGACCTCGGCCTGGCTGGCGCCCAGCGCACGGGCGCGGTCGAGCAGCTGCTGGGAGAGGTCGGCCAGCCGTTCCAGCCGGGCCAGGCTGTCGTCGCCGACAGCGACTTCAGGGGCGATCACGTTCAATGCTTTATCCTGTACGGGTTGGGCCCGGCATCACGCCGGGCGACTTTTTTTGAGATCAGGTAGGAACGATGCGCGGACGCGACGAAGAAACCGGTGAATTCCACGACAAGAGCCGCAGCCAGAACCGGCGCGACGCGCTCGACGTCCTGGCCCTGGGCGAGAAGCTGGTGTCGTTGACCCCGGCGCAGCTGGCACGCCTGCCGATCCCGGAAGACCTGCTGCCGCATATCGCCGAGTGCAAGCGCATCACCGCGCACATCGCCCACAAGCGCCAGCTGGCGTTCCTGGCCAAGCACATGCGCCGCGAAGAAGACGCCACGCTGGATGCGATCCGCGATGCGCTGGACGCCAACAGCGAAACCGGCCGCCGCGAAGTGGCGATGATGCACCGCGCGGAAGACTGGCGCGAGCGCTTGCTGGCCGAGGGTGACAAGGCGCTGGCTGCACTGCTGGACGACTACCCGCAGGCCGACCGCCAGCAGCTGCGCACGCTGGTGCGCAATGCCCAGGCCGAAAAGGCCAGGAACAAGCCGCCACGCGCCTACCGCGAAATCTTCCAGGTACTGCGCGCCCTGATGCTGCCGGCCGCACTGGGCCTGAAGGCCAGCGCCGAAGACGCCGACCCCGTCGACAGCGACGAAGCCGACGAGGACTGAGTCCGCGCCGGCCTGGGCGGTGGCGCTGGCCATCGCCCGGCTCAGGCCTGGGTACCGCCGACCGTGATGCCCTCGATCAGCAGCGAGGGCTGGCCGACACCCACGGGCACGCTCTGCCCGTCCTTGCCACAGATGCCCACGCCCTCGTCCAGGGCCAGATCGTTGCCGACCATGCGCACCTTCTGCATGGTTTCCGGACCGTTGCCGATCAGCGTCGCACCCTTCACCGGCGTGGTGATGCGGCCATCCTCGATCAGGTAGGCCTCAGTGGCCGAGAACACGTACTTGCCGCTGGTGATGTCGACCTGACCGCCACCGAAGTTGACTGCGTACAGGCCCTTCTTCACCGAACGGATCATTTCCTGTGGGTCGTGCTGGCCGGCGCGCATGTAGGTGTTGGTCATGCGCGGCATGGTCAGGTGCGCGAACGATTCGCGGCGGCCGTTGCCGGTCGGCGCCATGCCCATCAGCCGCGCATTGAGGCTGTCCTGCATGTATCCCACCAGAATGCCGTCCTCGATCAAGGTGGTGCACTGGGTCGGATGGCCCTCGTCGTCGATGTTCAACGAACCACGGCGTCCGTCCAGCGTGCCGTCATCGACGATGGTCACGCCCGGGGCGGCAACGCGCTCGCCGATGCGGCCCGCGTAGACGCTGGTGCCCTTGCGGTTGAAGTCGCCTTCCAGGCCATGGCCGACCGCTTCATGCAGCAGCACGCCGGGCCAGCCCGGACCAAGCACCACCGGCATCACCCCGGCCGGTGCCGGAACGGCGTCCAGGTTCACCAGCGCCTGGCGCAGCGCCTCGCGGGCAAAGGCCTCGGGGCGGCCGTCGGCGAACAGCTCCTCATACCCGTAGCGGCCACCACCGCCGGCATAGCCGGACTCGCGGCGGCCGTTGTGCTCGACGATCACCTGCACGTTCAGGCGCACCAACGGGCGCACGTCAGCGCCCAGCACACCGTCGCTGCGGGCGATCAGTACCGTATCGACGCCGCCGGACAGGCTCACCATCACCTGCTTCACGCGCGGGTCGGCGGCGCGCAGGTAGCCATCCAGGCGCTTGAGCACCTCGACCTTGGCCTCGTTGCCGATGCCATCGATCGGGTCCAGCGCCGGGTACAGCGCGCGCGCGTTGCCGCGCAGCAGCGACCGCCCGGACTGGGCGCCACCTTCACGCGAGATCGCACGCGCCGACTGCGCCGCCGTCAGCAGCGCATCGGCATGGATGTCGTCGGAGTAGGCGAAGCCTGTCTTCTCGCCGGAAATCGCCCGCACACCCACGCCCTGCTCGATGGAATGGGCGCCGTCCTTGACGATGCCGTCTTCCACGCTCCAGCTCTCGCGGCGGGCATGCTGGAAATAAAGGTCGCCGAAGTCCACACCGGGGCCGAGCAGCTGGCCGAAGGTGCGCTCCAGGCCAGCGGTATCCAGGCCGCCGGGGCGCAGCAGGCGGTCTTGGGCAAGCGTCAGGGCGATATCAGTCATGGTTCTCGATCTGGGGATGCGGGGGCGCTCAGGCAAGCCCCGTGAACAGGAAAGCCGCGCTCAACGCGAGCGCGGCAGGCCGGTGACGGTCGGCGGAATGGCCGGCGCCGGTGCCGGTACGGGTGGCGGAGCCTTGTCGCGGCTGCGCTCGATCACTTCCACCTTCGGTTCCTTCCATGGACCGGTCACCTTGTAGGTACGGGCGCCAATCTCGCCCAATGGCTTGGACAATACCGCATTGGTGGCCGCGCCCAGCGCCGCCCCCACCGGGCCACCGGCGACCGCACCCACCACGGTCAGCAGATTGCCTGCACGCGGGTTGACGTCGATGGTCTGGTCGAACTGCTGGTTGCGCAGGTCGGCCTGGCCGCGGATGGTGATGTTGGCTGCCGGGCCTTCGATCAGCACTTTGTCGGTGCGTGCCATGCCCTGGCCGAACTGCATGCTGCCGTCGATCTGGTTGAACGCGAAGCCCTTGGAGAAGAAGTCGCGGAAGTCGAACATCAGGCGCCGCGGCAGCTGGGTGACACTGAGCAGGCCCAGCACCCGGCCAGCGCCCGGTTCCAGCTCCAGCAGCTGGCCGTTGCGCGCGTGCAGGTCCAGGCGGCCCTGCAGGTTGCCCAGCTGGAAGTCCGACGGCCCCCCACTCCACGTGGCCTGCAGCTGCGCCTGGCCGGAACCGCCACGCAGCTGGCCGCCGTAGTCGAGGTTCTGCATCAGTCCGCCCAGGTCCTCGCTGCGCACCTGTGCGGTCAGCTCGGTGCGGGCACCACCGGTGCGGCCCAGCCAGCGACCGCTGATGTCGATCTCCTGGTCGGGCGCACGGAAGCGCAGCTCGTCCACGTTCAGGCCATTGGCCAGCGGCCGCGTACGCAGTACCGCCTGACCCAGCACCACCTTGCCGAACTTCAGGTCGGCGATGTCCAGCGCGAACGGCGGCAGCTTGGCCGGGTCCATGTCGTTGGCGCCGGCCTGTACCCGTGCCGGTGCGGCCGATGCACCCGGAGCCGCCGGCAGGGATTGCCAGTGCACGCGGTCGAGCTGGCCACTGATGGTGCCGCCGTCTGCATTGGGGACGGTCAGGCGCCCGGCCAGCGACGGGCCGTCCAGGCGCACATCCAGTGCCTGCGCGCCCGGGCGCAGCTGCAACCGGGTCTGCTCGAACACGCCACCGATCAGCTTCAACTGGCCGACCTGCACGTCCACCGCACGCAGCGGCATGGCGTCGTCATCACTGCCACCCCGCGCCAGACTGATCCACTCCAGAGCGTCCAGGGTCGGACTGCGGCCATTGACGGTCAATCCGCTCGGCGGCGGCTCGCGGTCGACATGGTCGCTGCCCAGCGTCACCTGCACACCGGTCTGGTTGTTGTGGCTGCGTGCGGCCAGCGCCAGGCGCTGGCCGAACGCAACGTCGATGCGGCCGGCCCCCATCGGCAGTTGTGCAGCCACGGTGGTCGCCAACGGCTCGGCAGCCGGTTTGTCCAGCGGCGCCGGCAGGTCCAGCCGGGTCCCGACCAGATCGGAGCTCAACCGCAGCTCGCTGGGCGGCGCAGGCGCCCCTGGAGCGACCTTGGGCAGGCTGACCGCGATGGTCCACGGCGAGGTTCCGGTGATGTAGGGCTTGAGCCAGGCCATCTCCGGCGCGCGGTCGATCAGCACGCCAGCATCCAGCGTGGCCGACAGCTGCGATTCGAAGGCCAGTCTGCTGTCGTGCACGTAGCCACCGGCACGCAGGCTCAGGCGACCATCCTGGCCAAGGTGGCGCACCGACAGCGCCTCGGCATCGAAACCGCCATTGCTGTAGCGCGCCTGCCCCTGCATGTTGTCGAAGGCGAGCTGGAAGCGCTTGTCGACCAGCTTCACGCCGGCCAGATCAACCGTCCCCTGCAGGTGGCCGCCACCTTCATCGTGGTGCAGTGGCTGCAGCAGATCGAAGGTCACATGCGCCGGGCCGGCAGCGGTGAGGTTGTCCAGGGTGTCGCCATAATCCTTGTGCAGCGGGCTCTGCCGCAGCATCGCCAGCAGCTTGCCCGCCTCGCTCTGCGCATCGGCGCGCACATACAGCGGCTGCTGCCCGAAATCCGGAATGCCCGCCTCGAACTTCTGCACCGCCACACCGGCCAGATCGCCGCGCCCATGCATGTCGAAGCCGGGGCCGATGAAGGCGATATCGGCGTCGACCTGGCTCATCAACGGCCAATCGTGCTGGAAACGGATGTCACCGTTGGTGATATGGCCGGTGGCCTCGAAGCGGCCATCGTTGTTGTCGAACGGCCAGTCGTCCAGGTCGCCACTGACCAGGCCGATGCCATTGCGCACCTGGCCGCCGGCCAGCGCCATGTCCAGCCAGTCGGTGGCGCCCTTGCTCATCTTGGAGTGGATCCAGAAGCGCTTTGCCGCGGTCATCGGCACGTCGTCCAGCTTGGCCGCCAGCTGCAGCCACGGCCGCGTACCGTCGCCCTGGAACCAGACCCCGCCGCGCACGTCGGCCGCATAGTCGGTGCCTTCCACGCGCATCGCCGCAGTACCGATACGCCAACCACCGCCCTCGTCGCGCCAGCCCACCACCTGTCCCGCCAGATGCAGGTCATGACGCACACCAAAGCCGGTCGGCCAATCGAACTGCAGCTGCCGTTGCGGCTGCAACTGCAGGCTGAAGCCATCCGCGTCGCCTTCGAAGCGCCCGCCCAGGCCGCGCAGGCCGGGCGAATTGCCCACGCTGGCGAAGCCCAGCGATTGCAGTTCGCCCTGCGCCCATAGCGGGCCATCGCGATCGCCCGCCAGCTGCAACTCGCGCACATCCAGCTGCGGCCTGGACAGGAACAGCCAGCGACGCAGGCCCGGTTCGAGACGATCGCTCAGGGCCAGCGCACGCAGCGCGGTGCCGGCCTGCACTTCGCCAGAACGGACCCGCAGCTGCTTGCCAAGCTGCAGCTGCAGGCCATCGAGCTGCTGCTCGCCCTCTTCGGTTTTCAGGCGCAGGCGCGGCACCTGCAACGCCCAGCCATCAGCCTGGCGCTGCCAGCGCAGGCGCGCCTGCAGGCGCTGCAGCTGCAGCTGCGGAGCCGCCATCGAGGGCATCGGTGCGCCATCGATGCGGACATCACGCAGGTCCGAATCGGTGGTCACCGCCACCGGCGCGAAATCGCGCAGGGTCAGCCACAGGTTGAGTTCGCCCTTGCCTTCGCGCAGGCGCACACCGCCGGCCGCCAGCAGCGGCGACCAGGCATGGAAATCGACCGGATCGGCGCCCAGCCAGGCCTGGCCATTGCCGCGCACGCGGTCCACGTCCAGCACCGCGGTCAGCGGCAGCGCTTCGGTCTGGGCCCAGGCACGCACGCCTACACGCAGGCGGTCGCCATTGACCCGCAGGCGCACGTCGATGCGTGGCAGCGTGGTGTCGATTCCCAGCCCCGGCGCATGCACGCCCAGGCGGCCTCCGATCACCTGCAGTTCGCCCAGCCGGCGCAGCGCATCCAGCGGGTCCCCGCCATTGGCGGCCTGCGGCAGGCCGCGTACCGACCAGCGACCGTCCTCGCCCTGCTGCAGGTCGAGCGCCAGGCCACGCAGGCGCAGCTCGGTCAGCGACCGGCCAGGCAACAGGCCGCTGTACATCGATACCAGCACTTCGGCCTCGCCGATCGCCAGGCCCTGGCCGGCGCCGATGCGCAGGCCCTTGAGCTGCAGCAGCGGGCCGCGCCGGGTCCAGGCGGTCTGCAGCTGGTCGAAACGCACCGGCTGGCCAGCGCGTTCACTCAGCCAGGCGGCAATCCTGTCGGGATGGCGCTCGGCCAGCGGCAGCAGCTGGCTGAGGGTGCCCACCAGCAGTGCAAGCCCGACCAGGCCCACCGCGCAGGCGGCAATGAAATGACGGCGGATCCTTCGCAGTCGCAGGCGCGGCGGCGCGCTCATCGGCCACCGCCGGCCTGCGGCCGGCGAGGATCAGAGCAGAACGACATCGAATTGCTCCTGCAGGTACTGCTCGTCCGCCTGGAAGCGGATGCTCTTGCCGAGGAATTCCTCCAGCTCGGCCACCGCCGCGGATTCCTCGTCGGTGATGCGCGCGACCACCTTGGTCGACGCGATCACCAGCAGGCGCGCGGCATCGAACTGGCGCACGGCACGGGTGATCTCGCGGAAGATCTCGTAGGTCACCGTCTCGGTGGTCTTGATGCTGCCGCGGCCACTGCACTGCGGGCAGGTTTCCGACAGCTGGCGCTCCAGGCTTTCCACCGTGCGCTTGCGGGTCATCTCCACCAGGCCCAGTGGCGAGAAGTCGTACACCGTGGTCTTGGCATGGTCGCGGGCCAACGCCTTTTCCAGGGTGCGCAGCACCTGGCGGCGATGCTCGGCATCGTCCATGTCGATGAAATCGATGATGATGATGCCGCCCAGGTTGCGCAGCCGCAGCTGCCGTGCCACCGCCTGTGCCGCTTCCAGGTTGGTGCGGAACACCGTCTCTTCCAGGTTGCGCTGGCCGAGGAACGAACCGGTGTTGACGTCGATGGTGGTCATCGCCTCGGTCTGGTCGATCACCAGGTAGCCACCGGATTTCAGCGGCACCTGCTTGTCCAGCGCGCGGCCGATCTCGTCCTCCACCCCGAACATGTCGAAGATCGGGCGATCACCGCTGTACAGCTCGATCTTCTCGGCAAGCACCGGCATGTACTTGGCAACAAAGGCCTGCAACTGCGCGAAGGTCTCCTTGGAGTCCACCTTCACCTTGTCAACGTCCTTGCGGATCAGGTCGCGTACCGATCGCAGCGGCAGGCTCAGGTCTTCATAGATGTTGCTGCACGAGGCCGCTTCGCGGCCACGACGCTCGACCACGTTCCAAACGCGCGACAGGTAGGCGATGTCCTCGGCGATGGCCTCTGCCGGCTGGCCCTCGGCATTGGTACGCACGATGTAGCCGTAGCCCCCGTGCTGCGCCGACAGTTCGGTCACCAGCGCCTTCAGGCGGGCGCGCTCGGTTTCATCCTCGATGCGTGCGGAAACGCCCACCACCTTGGATTGCGGCAGCAGCACCATGTAGCGCGAGGGAATGCTGATCTGGGTGGTCAGGCGTGCGCCCTTGGTCCCGATCGGGTCCTTCACCACCTGCACCACGATGTCCTGGCCGTCGCGCAGCAGCTCGACGATCGGCACGCTGGACGGCGGCGGCAGCGTGGTGTTCTCGGTATCGGCACTGGCCACCGGCGCCGGCCGCACCACGTCGTTGGCATGCAGGAACGCGGCACGCTCCAGCCCGACTTCGACGAAGGCGGCCTGCATGCCGGGCATCACCCGCTGCACCTTGCCCTTGTAGATGTTGCCGACCACACCCCGGCGCCAACCGCGCTCGATGTGCAGTTCCTGCAGCATGCCGTTCTCGATCACCGCGACCCGGGTTTCGCGCGGGGTCACATTGACCAGGATTTCCTCAGACATCGGCAGCCTCCCTGGCGGCATCGGCAGTTGTGGCCGGCACGCCGCAGCGCGCCAGCAGACGATCGGTATGCAGCAATGGCAGCCCCATGACGCCGGAGTAGCTGCCGGAAAGGTGTTCGATCCAGCGCTCGGCCCCGCCCTGGATGGCGTAGGCCCCGGCCTTGTCCAACGGCTCGCCGGTGGCCACGTAGGCGGCGATGTCGGCAGCGTCGATCGGGGCGAAGGTCACTTCGGAAATGACCAGTTCGCTGTCCAGCCCGTCCGCGCCGACCACCACCACGGCGGTCATCACCTGATGGGTACGCCCGGCAAGGCGCGCCAGCATCGCCCGCGCATCGGCGGCGTCAGTGGGCTTTCCGAACACGTCGCCATCCAGTACCACCTCGGTGTCCGAGCCGAGCACGCGCGCCTGCGGGTCATCGGCCAGCACCCGGGCCAGCCCGGCGCGCGCCTTGTCGGCGGCGACCCGGCAGACATACTGTTCGGCGCTTTCAGCGGGCGCGCGCTGCTCGACGACCTCCAGGTCCAGGGCCTGGAAGGGGCGTCCGAGTCGGGCCAGCAGCTGGTTGCGTCGGGGGGAGCGGGAAGCAAGATAGAGCATCGGCACAGCATAACCTGAGGCCGCCACCTGAATCGTCGGCAACCCGTCCCGGAACGTGCGCAACCCCGAACGGGCTCACAGCGCGTTCATCGCTACGACACCACCCTCAACGGCACAACAAGGAGTTCTCCATGCGCCTGACCGCCACCCCGCTGCTGCTCGCCCTGTCCCTCGCCCTTGGAACCTCGATGACCGCCCATGCTGCCCCGTCGTCGCCGTCGATCGCCGCCCCGGCCGAAGGCACCCTGCTGAACATCTCGGCCAATGCCGAGGCGACCCGCGTGCCGGACGTGGCCACCCTGTCGGCCGGTGTGGTCACCCAGGCCGCCGATGGCAACAGCGCCATGCGCCAGAACGCCCAGCAGATGGACAAGGTACTGGCCGCGATCAAGGCCGCCGGCATCGCCGAGCGCGACGTGCAGACCAGTGGCGTCAGCCTCAACCCGCAGTACCGCTATGCCGACAACGAAGCACCGAAGATCACCGGCTACCAGGCCAGCAACACCGTCAGCCTGAAGGTGCGCGACATCGCCAAGCTCGGCAAGGTGCTGGACGCACTGGCTGCGCAGGGCGCCAACCAGATCAACGGCCCCAGCTTCGAGATCGACCAGCCGGAACCGGTTTATGACGAAGCCCGCCTGGCTGCACTGAAGAAGGCCCAGGCCCGCGCCCAGACCTATGCGAAGTCGCTGGGCCTGCAGGTGCGCCGCATCGTCAGCATTTCCGAGAACGCTGGCGGCGGCTACCGCCCGATGCCGATGATGCGGGCCATGTCGGCCGGCGCGGCGATGGACAAGGCCACCCCGGTCGCACCGGGTGAATCGACCGTCTCGGTAAACCTGGACGTGGTGTTCGAACTGGGTCGCTGATCCCGTTCGCCATTGCCGACAACGGCGGATCCCGCAGGGGGTCCGCCTTTTTCATGCCCGCAGCCGGCGTTGGCTGAAGGCCAGCCCAACGATCGCCCCCCTGCCTCTAGGCAGTGGCCGCCCTGTCGCGCTACTGATGGACTGCCAGCCGCGTGCGGCAACCCCGCCACGGGCCCTGGTGCGTTGAGGACTTCGTCACTGGCATGGAGGTGGACCATGGTTCGTACGTATCCCGTTGCATCCCCGCACTTCGACCCCGCCCGCGTTGCCGCCTGGAGCGCGGCCATCGCCCTGCATCTGCTGGCCTTCCTGTTGCTGCTGATACCGGCGACCTACCAGGCCGTGCAGGTCCCACGTGACAAGACTGCGGTCAGGCTGATCGAGAAGATCCCGCCACCGCCCACGCCGCCGGTTCCGATCCCGCCGAGAGAGATCGTCCAGGTGGTGCCGAAACCCCGGACGCAGCCGGTAGCACCGCCACTGCCTGCACTCACCGCGACCGTGGAGGAGACCCAGGGCATCGCACTGCCGGCCGCCGAACCGGCCCCGCCCCAGCTGGCACCGAGCATCGATACCTCCACGCCTCTGGCCGGCGCCCAGCTGCAGTACCGCAGCGCCCCGCCGCCGGCCTACCCGCTGGCGGCACTGCGCAACCGCGAGCAGGGGACGGTGCTGTTGCGGGTAGAGGTGGACTCCCACGGGCAGCCGGCGGTGGTCAGCATCGAGCGCAGCAGTGGCTCGCGCAGCCTGGACCAGGCCGCACGCCAGCAGGTGCTCAGGCACTGGCGCTTCGAGCCGGCCCAGCGTGATGGCGTGGCCGTGCCGGCCATCGGCATGGTGCCGGTGCAGTTTTCGCTGCCGGACTGAGGTGATCGCCGGCCCGGCTGCTTGCCGGGCCGGCGCTTCCGTCCGGGCGGGTACGGACGGAACAGGATCAACTGTTATTGATTAAGCAAAAATTCACGACTTCGTCACCTGTCGGAAACCTAGATTGGTCCGTCCCGGAATCTTCCGGAGACAGCCCTCAACGCTACGGTTTTCCAGTTAGGAGAGAAGCTGTGAAACACCTGATCCAACGGCCCGCCAGCCGCCGCCGCACCACCCTGGCATCGTCCATCACCCATATCCTTACCGGCGGCACGCTGCTGCTGGTTGGCGCCGTGGCTTCCACCTCCGCTTTCGCGCAGGACAAGGCCACCAACCTGGACCGCATCACGGTCACCGGTTCGAACATCCCGCGCACCAACACTGAAACACCGTCCCCGGTGCAGGTGGTGACCCGCCAGGAAATCGACCGTACGGGCAAGACCACGGTTGCCGAGTACCTGCAGACACTGACCGCCGACGGTTCCGGTTCCATTCCCAAGACCTTCGGCAACGGCTTTGCCGGCGGTGGTGCCGGCATCTCGCTGCGCGGCCTGGGCGCGGGTTCGACCCTTGTCCTGTTGAATGGTCGCCGCATGGCCACCTACGGCTTGGCCGATGACGGCCAGAAGGTTTTCACCGACCTGAGCACCATCCCGCTCGACGCCGTCGAACGCGTGGAAGTGCTGAAGGACGGCGCCTCGGCGATCTATGGTTCCGACGCCATCGCCGGCGTGGTCAACATCATCCTGCGCAGCGACTTCCAGGGCGCGATCCTCCGGGGCTCCTACGGCCTGTCTGGCGACAGCGATGGCGACGCGAAGAAGGCGACCCTGACCGCCGGTACCGGCGATCTGGCCACCGACGGCTGGAATGCCTTCTTCAGCCTGGATGTGGCAAAGACCGACGCGATCAAGATCAGTGATCGCAAGAACCGCAAGTGGATCGGTACCGGCGATACCCGCCCGTGGGGCTATGGCAACAACGCCCAGTTCCTCGGCGGCGCCTTCCTCAGCGGCAAGACCCGCGGCGGTGTTGGTCCGAACGGTTCGGTGTATGACGATCGCAATGTGACCAAGGACAATCCTGCCTTCCTGGTCGCATTGCCGGGCTGTGCTGGCCTGACCACCATTCCCGGCCAGACCGAGGCTACTGCACAGGCGCAGGGCTGCCTGTGGGATCCGAACCAGCTGTATCGCGATCTGACCCCGGAAGAGAAGTACGTCAACGTGTTTGGCCGTGCCAGCTTCGCGTTTGGTGAAGGTGGCGAGATCTACACCGAAATCGGCTACTCGAAGAAAGAGACCACCTTCAGCAACACCCCGTCCGGCGTATCCGGCAGCTGGGGCTTCCCCGAAGGCCCGGTCAACGGCAACAGTGGCCCGGGCGCAGTGGTGCTGGGCCCGAATCATCCTGACAATCCCATTCCCGGCCAGGCCTCGCGCCTGCGTTATTCGGCGTGGGATGTCGGTCCCCGCGTGACCAACAACACCAATGAGTTCACCCGCTTCCTGGTCGGCGTCAAGGGCAACTGGGGCGACTGGAGCTACGACACCGCCTATCTGCACTCGGGCACTGATCTGGTCAACAAGCGCACCGGCTTCCTCAACTACGACAACGTACGTTGCGCATTGGCCAACCCGAACTGCGCCGGTGGTGTTTGGCGCATCGGTGACAACGCGGGCATGAACTCGCAGGCGTTGTACGACTTCATCTCGCCGGATATCAGCGCCCGCGCCAAGTCCAGCCTGGACATGTTCGACTTCACCGTGTCGCGCAGCCTGATGGACCTGAAGGGTGGCCCGCTGGGCCTGGCATTGGGTACCGAATGGCGCAAGACCAGCAACAGCCTGACCCCGCAGACCTACACCGACAAGGGCCAGATCATCGGCCTGGGCTACTCGGCCTACGACGGCACCCAGAACGTGTACGCAGGCTACGTTGAGCTGTCTGCGCCCGTGCTGGAAACCCTGGAACTGTCCGGTGCGGTTCGCTACGACAAGTACGAGAGCGGTGAAGGCAAGGCCACGCCGAAGATCGGCATCAAGTGGACCCCGGCCGACTGGATCGCACTGCGTGGCAGCTACGCCGAAGGCTTCCGGGCACCCAACCCGGCCGAGAACGGCGATGGTGGCCTGGCAGCGTTCTCCAACGCGTCCGATCCGGTACGTTGCCCGAACGGCAACCCTGCACCGGGTGCCACCGGGGATGACTGCGGCGCCCTGCCGGTGGCCATCATCACCCGCCCGAACAAGGATCTGAAGCCGGAAGAGTCCAAGAGCTACTCGGTGGGTATCGTCCTGCAGCCGACGTCCACGACCTCGCTGACCATCGATGCCTGGCAGATCAAGCGCACCAACGAAATTGCCCAGGGCAGCACCTCCGAAGCCATCGCCGCCGGCAACGTGTTGCGTGACAGCAACCTGCTCAACGGCGTGCCCGGCACCGGCAGCATCCTGGCAGTCAACACGCAGTACATCAATGCCGCATCGACCCGGGTCCGGGGTATCGATACCGATATCCGCCAGACCTTCGACATCGGCCCGGGCCAGCTGGAGATGGACCTGCAGTGGAGCCATGTGCTCAAGTTCGAGCGCACCGATGCCGACGTGACGGTTGACTACGCGGGTACTCACGGCAACTGCGACGTGACCAACTGCATCGGCACCCCGAAGGACCGCATCAACTTCGGCACCACCTGGAGGCAGGGTCCGTGGAGCGTCAGCGGCGTTGCCAACTACATCTCGAAGATGGACAACAAGGACTTCCGTGGTCCGAACGGCTCCTATCTGTTCGCGTATGCAGACGGAACGGACGTCAAGAAGATCTCCTCGTTCACCACCTTCGACCTGTCGGGCCGCTGGAACATCACTGAAGCCTTCGAGTTGAACGCCTCGGTGCAGAACGTGTTCGATCGCATCGCGCCGCTGGATCCGTCCACCTACGGCGGTGTCAACTACAACCCGCTGCACTTCAGTGGTGCCATCGGTCGCTACTTCACCGTCGGTGCCAAGTACACCTTCAAGTAATACAGGCAACACCTTTCAACGCAGCAACTTCGAAGGCCCGGGCAGCTGCCCGGGCCTTCGTCGTTCCGCCCCTTGCAGGCATGTTCACGGGCACATGGCTACCGTGTGCACGCGGCATCACCGCCGCAGGGGATCTGCATGGCCGCAACTTCGCAACGCCTGGGCCTGCCCGCGTTGACTGCACTGGTGGTCGGCTCGATGGTCGGCGCCGGCATCTTTTCATTGCCGCAGAACGTGGCGCGCAGCGCCGGGCCTGCCGCCGCGCTGATCGGCTGGGCCCTGAGCGGCGCGGGCATGCTGATGCTGGCCTTCGTATTCCAGGCCCTGGCCAACCGCCGGCCTGATCTCGATACCGGCATCTACGCATACGCACGCGAAGGCTTCGGCAACTACATCGGCTTCTCCGCTGCGTGGGGCTACTGGGTCGCCTCGGTGCTCGGCAACGCCAGCTTCTTCGTGCTGATCTTCAGTGGCCTCGGCCACTTCATGCCCGTGTTCGGCGAAGGCAATACCCCGGCCGCCATGGCCGCATCGTCATTGCTGTTGTGGACCGTACACCTGTTGGTGCTGCGTGGCCTGCGCACTGCAGCCATCGTCAACGGCCTGGTGACCGTAGCCAAGCTGCTGCCGATCGCCCTGTTCCTGGTCCTGGCCGCCGGCGCGTTCCGCATGGACGTGTTCCGCGCCGATTTCCTCGGCGCGCCTGCACTCGGCGACCTCGGCCAGCAGCTGCGCGGCATGATGCTGGTGACCGTGTGGGTGTTCATTGGCATCGAGGGCGCCAGCATCTACTCGCGGCGCGCCGCACGCCGTGCCGACGTGGGTCGCGCCACGGTGATCGGCTTCCTCGGCGTGTGGCTGCTGCTGGTGCTGGTCAGCCTGTTGTCGATGGGCGTGCTGTCGCAGGCGGAACTGGCCGGACTGCCCAATCCGTCGATGGCCTATGTGCTGCGCGCCATTGTCGGCGAATGGGGCGCGACGGTGATCATCATCGGTTCGATCATCTCCGTTCTCGGTGCATTGCTGGCCTGGGTGCTGCTGTGCGCCGAAGTGCTCTATGCCGCCGCAGGTGACGGCACCATGCCGGCCTTCCTGGGGCGTGAGAACGCGCGCGGCGTGCCGGCCAATGCACTGTGGTTGAGCAACGGGCTGATCCAGTTGTTCCTGCTGCTGGTGCTGGTCAATTCCGGCAGCTATACCGGGCTGGTGCTGCTGGCCGCGTCGATGAGCCTGGTACCCTACTTCCTGTCCACGGCATTCGGCGTACAGCTGGCCTGGCGCGGGCAGGCCTACGTTGGCGAACCGCGCGTACGCTGGCGTGATTTCGGGGTGGCACTGCTGGCCAGTGCGTATGCGCTGTGGCTGGTGTATGCCGGCGGGCTGGACAACCTGCTGCTGTCGGTACTGCTGTACGTGCCCGGCGTGGTGTTGTTCGCATTGACCCGGCACCAACGCGGCGAACAGGTATTTACGCGTTGGGAAGGGGTACTGTTCGCTGCGATCCTGGTTGTGGCGGTTGCTACGCTGGTGGCGTTCTGGCGAGGCAATCTCGCGCTGTAGACCCGAGCCCACGCTCGGCTGGTTCATCCGCAGCAGCCGAGCATGGCTCGGCTCCACAACAGCAGTCGCGCAACCTCGACGCTACAAAGACGCAAAAAAAAACCTGCATCTCGCGATGCAGGTTTTTCAAGGTGGCGCCCGAAGTTGGACTCGAACCAACGACCCCCTGATTAACAGTCAAGTGCTCTAACCGGCTGAGCTATTCGGGCAGACGACTAGTATAACCACTCTTCACGCGCGATGGTAGGGGTGATTGGCAATCATTGCGGCAGCCCGATACAGCTGCTCGGCCACCACCAGGCGCACCAGCATGTGCGGCAGCGTCAGCGGGCCGATCGACCACTTCTCATCGGCCAGCGCGGACACCTCCGGCGAATGCCCTTCCGGGCCACCGATCAGGAACGCCAGGTCCCTTCCCTGCCCGCGCCAGTGTTCCAGGCGCTGTGCCAGCTGTTCGGAACTCAGCTGTCGCCCTGGCACATCCAGCGCCACTACATAGGCATTCTTCGGCAGCGCAGCGATGACCCGCTTGCCTTCATCTTCGGTGGCGCGGCGCGGATCGCGCCCCTTGCCACGCAGGCCGGGCTCGATTTCCACCAGCTCGAACGGCAGCCAGTGCGACAGCCGCTTCTGGTACTCGGCGAAGCCCTGCGCCACCCAGCTGGGGG
>NZ_JAOECR010000054.1:0-28181 GCF_029836955.1 Stenotrophomonas sp. GD04054
GGACAGTTTCTCGCGAGCTGTCGGAATGGCACTCTGCTCTGGTGGGTGTCGACCCTGGTCGACACAGTAGAGCCACGCCATGCGTGGATGCGTTTCGATTTCAATTCGAAATATTTGATTCCGATTGAGATTCATCCACGCATGGCGTGGATCTACTGGCCACCGGCCAACTATCGAAGGCGGGGCACTGTGGGTTTGCGGGGTGTGAGCCGCATGGATGCGGCGACCAAGGCTACATGGACGTACTTGCGCCGTCCCCGCAAACCCACAGTGCCCCGCCATCCCACGGAATGCTGCTTTGGCCTTTGACGTTGCCCTGGCTTGAAGGCTTCGGCAGGTGCAGGGCGCAGCCCTGCCGAACAACCCTTAATGCAGCAGGGCAGCTACCGCGTCGCGGAATCCCGCCTGGGCCTGCCCGGACTCCGGCGCATGATGCAACTGGCGCACCGCCCGGCCCAACCGCGCCGCGCCCACGAAGCCACAGCTCGCCTGCAGCCGATGCAACTGGCTGCGCAGCTGGCGCTCGTCATGCTGGTCCACCGCCTGCTCGACCGCATCGCGTACGCCCGGCAGCTCGGCCAGGAACAGCTCGCGCAGCGCGATCAGGTGGTTGCGCTGGCCATTGAGCGCGGCCAGTGCCGCAGTCTCGTCCCAGTCCTGTACCTGCAGCTCGACCGCGGCCGGCGCCTGGGCCATGACGATCCCGGCCGGACTGTTGACCAGGGCGCGGCGCACCGCCTTCAGCAGCTGGTCGCGGCCCAGCGGCTTGACCAGCGTGTCGCTGAAACCGGCCTCGCGCAGGCGCGCATGGATCGAGGTATCGCCGTCGGCGGTATGCGCCAACGCCGGGGTGTCGGGATGTGAACGGCGCAGTTCGCGCAGCAGCTGCGCGCCGTTGCCGTCAGGCAGGTTGACGTCGATCAGCCACAGGTCATGCGCGCCGGGCTCGGCGCTGGCCAGGGCACTGGCCAATGAGTCTGCGGTGTCCACGTCCGCCGGTAACGTTTCCAACGCCGCCTTGAAAAAACCGCGGCTGATGATGTCGTCCTCGACAAGCAGGAAGCGGGGCCGGCTGGCCCGCGGGGTCATCTGCATCAGGGCTGCCTCCATGTCAGCTGTTGCAATCATCAAGCACAGCGGCGGCGGGCGCAAGCGGGTCCGGACCCTGCCGGTCAGGATCTGCGACAATACGCCCCCATTTTTGCCCGCAGCCTGTTGCCACGTGGCCCGATCCCGCTCCCGCATCGACCGTACCCCGTTCCAGACCGAGATCCTCGACCTCAGCCATGATGGTCGCGGTGTCGCCCGCCGTGAAGGCGAGGGCGGCAAGGTCACCTTCGTCAGCGGCGCCCTGCCGGGTGAGGTGGTCATGGCCGAACAGACCGCCCGCAGCCGCCATTTCGACGAAGCGCGTACGGTGGAAGTGCTGCAGGCCTCGCCGCAGCGCGTCACCCCGAAGTGCCCGCACTTCGGCACCTGCGCCGGCTGCGTGCTGCAGCACCTGGACGAAGACCAGCAGATTGTCGCCAAGCAGCGCGTGCTGATGGACAACCTGGAGCGCATCGGCCACGTGAAGCCGGGCACCGTGCTGGCGCCGCTGGTCGGTGAGAGCTGGGGCTACCGGCGCAAGGGTCGCTTCTCGGTGCGCCGGGTCGAAAAGAAGGACAAGACCCTGGTCGGCTTCCGTGAACAGGATCCGCGATTCGTCGCCGACCTCAGCCAGTGCCTGACCGTGATCCCCGAGATCGGCACCAAGGTCGAGGCGCTGTCCACCTTCATCGAATCGCTCGATGGCAAGCGTGACATCCCGCAGATCGAATTCATCGCTGGCGACCAGGCCGCGGTCCTGACCGTGCGCCACCTGCAGCCGCTCAGCGATGCCGACCGCGTGGCCTGGGCCGCCTTCGGCCAGCAGCATGGCTTCGTGATCTACCTGCAGTCCGGTGGCGTGGATACCGTGCAGCCGCTGGACGGGCAGGGCGTGCCGCTGTCGTTCCGTCTGGCGCCGTGGGATGTCGAACTGGCGTTCCGCCCGCTGGACTTCATCCAGGTCAATGCCAAGCTCAACGAGAAGATGATCGCCCACGCCCTGGACCTGCTGGAGCCGGGTGAGGACGAGCGTGTGCTGGACCTCTTCTGCGGCCTGGGCAACTTCACCCTGCCGCTGGCGCGCCGCGTGCGCGAAGTGGTCGGTGTGGAAGGTGATGCTGGCCTCGTCGCGCGGGCCCGTGAGAATGCCGAGCGCAACGGCCTGACCAACGCCCAGTTCTTCAGCGCCGACCTCACCCAGGACCAGCGCAGCACGCCGTGGATGCGCCAGGGCTTCGACAAGCTGCTCTTGGATCCGCCGCGCTCGGGCGCGATCGAAGTGCTGCAACAGCTGCCGCTGAAGCAGTTCAAGCGCATCGTCTACGTCAGCTGCCACCCGGGTTCGCTGGCACGCGATGCCGGCTATCTGGTCAACGAACAGGGCTTCACCTTGGTCAGTGCCGGTGCCATGGACATGTTCCCGCACACCGCACACGTGGAAAGCATCGCGGTATTCGAGAAGCGCTGATCGGCTGTCATGCCCATCGCGCATAATGGCGCGATGGGCATCGAAATCGAACGCAAATTCCTCGTCAGCAGTGATGGCTGGCGCACCGCCGCGCACCGGGTGATCCCGATGGCGCAGGGCTACATCAACGACATGGGCGCGCTCGATCGCGGCACCCAGAACGCTTCGGTGCGCGTGCGCATCGAAGGCGACCACGCCGCGCTGAACCTGAAGTCGCGAACCATCGGCCACACCCGCCAGGAGTTCGACTACCCGATTCCGGTGGACGATGCGCGCGCACTGCTGGCGCTGTGCGTGGGCGGCCTGATCGACAAGCGCCGCCATCTGGTCGAACACGCCGGCCTGACCTGGGAGGTGGACGAGTTCCTCGGCGACAACGCCGGCCTGGTGGTGGCTGAGGTTGAGCTGGACAGCGCTGACCAGACCATCGACCTGCCGGACTGGGTGGGTGCCGAAGTCACCGATGATGCCCGCTACTACAACGTTGCCCTGGCCAGCCACCCGTATTCAGAGTGGTGAAGCCGCCCAAAAGGGGACGGAGGGGATTAAGTCGTCTTTACCCCATCTGTGCGGGAAACGACTTAATCCCCTCCGTCCCCTTTTATCGAGGGTGTCGGCCCCCATGTGGAAAGGATGAGAATCGACATCTACTCCGACGTGGTCTGCCCCTGGTGCTGGATCGGCAAGCATCGTTTCCAGCAGGGCGTGCAGTTGCTGGGCGCCAACGCGCCTGAACTCGATATCCACTGGCAGCCGTTCCAGCTCGACCCGGATGCTGACGCCACCCCGGTGCCGCTGCGCGAGGCCTATGTGCGCAAGTTCGGCGGCGTCGAGCGTACCGAACAGATCCTCGGCCAGACCCAGACCACCGCGCGGGCCGAGGGCCTGCCGATGGACTTCAGCCAGGGCCAGGTGCGGGTGACCACGCTGCCGGCGCACCGGGTGTTGTGGCTGGCGGGCGAGCACGGCGTGCAGGATGCGGTGGGCGAAGCACTGTTCCGTGCCCACTTCGAGCACGGTCAGAACCTGGCGGACCCCTCGGTGCTGATCAAGTCGGGCGCGGCAGGCGGCCTCGACGCGGGTGAAATCACGCAGATGCTGGCCTCCGACCGCGGCTTGGCCGAGGTCGAAGCCAAGCTGGCGCAGGCTCATGCATTGGGCGTTTCTTCGGTGCCGACCTTCGTCATCGATGGGAAGTGGGCCATTTCCGGGGCGCAGCCCCCCGAGGCCTTCGCCAACGCCCTGCGCCAGATCGCCGCCGAGCAGGGCGCGCCTGCGGCCCCGGCTGACGGCGACGAGGCCTGCGGCCCGGACGGCTGCAAGGTCTGACCGGATCCGAAAAGGGGACGGAGGGAATTAAGACGTATCCAGCCCGTAGGGGCCGATTGCGGCTTAATCCCCTCCGTCCCCTTTTTCTGACCACTGCGCCTGTCGGCCGGTTCTGCGACAATGCGGCACTGCGCCATGCGGGCGCGCGTTGTGGAGATCGACCATGCTGCTGATCGGCGTCGCCGGCACCGAACTGACCGCCCAGGAACGTGACTGGCTGCAGCACGATGCCGTGGCCGGAGTGGTGCTGTTCAAGCGCAACTTCGCCTCGCGCCAGCAGGTGACCGATCTGAGCGCGGCGATCCGCGCTGCCGCGCCGCGCCCGCAGCTGATCTGCGTGGACCAGGAAGGTGGCCGCGTGCAGCGTTTCCGCGAGGGCTACAGCGAGTTGCCGCCACTGCAGGACATCGGGGCGATGTACGCCACCGACCCGCAGCAGGCGCTGGCCCTGGCCGAGCAGCACGCCTGGCTGATGGCCAGCGAAGTGCGCGCCAGCGGCCTGGACCTGAGCTTCGCGCCGGTGGTCGACCTTGGCCGTGGCAACCGCGCCATCGGCAACCGCGCCTTCAGTGAAGACCCGCAGGTGGTGGCCGCGTTCACCGCCGCCTACGTGCGCGGCATGCATGCGGTCGGCATGGCCGCCACGCTCAAGCATTTCCCCGGCCATGGCACCGTGCTGGAAGACACCCACGTGGATACCGCGATCGACCCGCGCGCGCTGGACGAGCTGCGCGCCCAGGACCTGGTCCCGTTCCAGGCCGGCATCGCCGCCGGTGCCGACGCGGTGATGATGGCGCACGTGATCTATCCGCAGGTGGCACCGGAACCGGCCGGCTATTCGCCGCGCTGGATCCAGGACATCCTGCGCGGCGAGCTCGGCTTCCGCGGCGTGGTGTTCTCCGATGACATCGGCATGGCCGCCTCGCACAGTGCGGGCGGCGTGCCGGCGCGCGTGCACGCGCATCTGGATGCCGGCTGCGACGTGGTGCTGGTCTGCCACCCGGAACTGGTCGATGAAGCCCTGCACGCCGTGCAGGGACGCTCCCTCAATACTGCTGCGCTGCTGGGCCTGCTGGGCCGCGGCGCGCTCGGCTGGGACGGCCTGCTGGCCGATGCCCGCCATGGCGACACCCAATCCCGTCTGCTTGAAACCCTTGGAAGAACCGTCTGATGCCCAACCTCACCATTTCCCAGGCCCTGGCCCAGGCTGACCTGCTGGTCGACCGCCCCACCATCGACAAGGCCATCGCTGGTATCGCCGACGCCATCGCGCGCGATTACAAGGGCGAGGTGCCGCTGTTCCTGTCCATCATGCACGGTGCGCTGCCGTTCGCCGGCCAGCTGGCGCTGGAACTGGGCGCGCGCGGCCAGGACGTGCAGTTCGATTACCTGCACGCCACCCGTTACCGCGGTGAAACCACCGGCGGCGACCTGGTCTGGAAGCACAAGCCGGCCACCTCGCTGTTCGGCCGCCGCGTGCTGCTGGTCGACGATATCCTCGACGAGGGCTACACCCTGCAGGGCGTGCGCACCTGGTGCCTGGAACAAGGCGCGACCGACGTGCGCATCGCCGCGATGACGGTGAAGAAGCACGACCGCGCGCTGCCGGACGTGACTGCCGACTACGCCGGCATCGAACTGCCGGACCGTTACGTGTTCGGCTTCGGCATGGACGTCAACGAAACCCTGCGCTGCGTGCCGGCCATCTACGCGATGAAGGAATAACGGCGCAGCCGCCCGCGGCGCGTCTTCTTCTGCCGCCGGCATCCTCGGGTGCCGGCGTTCGTCTTTTCATGGAGTGCTTCGAATGCAACAGATCGCCCTGGCCGTGATCGGCGGTACCGGTGTCTATAACCTGGCCAAGCTTGACGACGTGCAGACCCACGAGGTCGACACCCGCTTCGGCCGTCCGTCGGGCCCGGTGCGCGTTGGTACGCTGCTCGGCCATCGCGTGGCGTTCCTGGCGCGGCATGGCGAAGGCCATTCGCTGCCGCCGCACAAGATCAACTACCGCGCCAACCTGGCCGCGCTGCAGCAGCTGGGCGCGCAGCGCGTGCTGGCGTTGAACACGGTGGGGGGCATCACCGAACACTTTGGTCCGCGCGTGCTGGCCTGCCCGGACCAGATCATCGACTACACCTGGGGCCGCATCAGCACGATCTGTGAGGAAGAAGGCACCGACGTGGTCCACGTTGATTTCGGCCACCCGTACACACCAATGCTGCGCAGCAAGATCCTGGCTGCGGCCAAAGTGACCGGCGTCACGGTCCATGACGGTGGCTGCTACGGCGCAACACAGGGCCCGCGCCTGGAAACCATCGCTGAAATCGCCCGTATGCGCCGCGACGGCTGCGATCTGGTGGGCATGACCGGCATGCCGGAAGCCGCCCTGGCACGCGAGCTGGGGCTGGATTACGCCTGCCTGGCGATCATCGCCAACTGGGCTGCCGGCTGTGGTGATGGTGAGGAGATCACGATGGCCGAAGTGCTGGCCAACGTGCAGGCGGCCGGCAACGGACTTCCGGAACTGGTGGGCGAATTGGCACGGGGGTGATTGTCTTCCCCGAGCAAGCTTTGCATACTCAGCTTGTGCGCGGGTTCAGCGTACACCACCCATTCATTGCATAAGGTCTCGCATCACCATGCCGAACGGTACCGTCAAGTGGTTCAACGACGCCAAGGGATTTGGCTTCATCTCGCCGGAGGATGGCAGCGCCGACGTGTTCGCGCACTTCTCCGCCATCAACTCCAAGGGCTTCCGCAGCCTGCAGGAAGGCCAGCGTGTCACCTATGACGTGACCCAGGGCCCGAAGGGTGCCCAGGCTTCGAACATCACGCCGGCCGAGTGATCCACTCGACAGTGCGTTGAAAACCCCGCTTCGGCGGGGTTTTTTTTGCGCGGATTGCCCGCGACCCGCTCGCGATCCACCCGCCTCGGGCACAATGCGGCCATGACGGAACGAATGCGCATCGCCGTGATCGGCTACGGCACCGCTGGACAGGCAGTGTCCATCCTGCTCACCCGTGACGGCCACGAGGTGGAGATCTTCGAACGCGTGCCCACGCCGGGGCCGGTGGGTGCCGGTTTCCTGCTGCAGCCCAGCGGCCTGCAGGTACTGTGGCAGATGGGCCTGCTTGATTCCGTGCGCGCACATGCCGCGCCGGTGCACCGCCTGTATGGCGACACGCCGTGCGAGCGCGCTGTGATGGACATGCGCTACGAGGGACTGGATGCGCGCCTGCACGGCCTGGGCATGCAGCGCGGGGCCTTGTTCTCGCTGTTGGACGAGGCGCGCGCAGGCGAGGGCCAGCTGCATGCCGGTACCACCATTACCGAGGTGGATGCCGAACACGGCCGTCTGCGCGACAGCGACGGGCGCACGCATGGCCCGTTCGACCTGGTAGTGGTCGCCGATGGCGCCGCGTCGACGCTGCGCGGCACGATCGCCGGCGGTGCCGGGCTGGACCGCGTGTATCCGTGGGGGGCGCTGTGGTGCCTGCTGCCGGCCGAGGACTGGCCGCACGTGCAGGAGTTGCGGCAGCGTTACGTGGCCGCGCGCAAGATGATCGGACTGCTGCCGGTCGGCACGCGCCCGGGTGATGACACGCCGCGCCTGAGTTTCTTCTGGAGCCTGCCACGCGCCGACTTCGAACGCTGGCAGGCCGATGGCATGACGCCCTGGCTGGATGAACTGCATGCGCTGTGGCCGCAGGCCAGTGCGCGCTTCGCCCATCTGCGTGATGCCGGCCAGTTGGCGCGCGCAGTCTACCGTGATGCGGTGATGACGCGCTGGCACCACGGCCGCATGGTGCTGGCCGGTGATGCCGCGCATGCGATGAGCCCGCAGCTGGGGCAGGGCGTGAACATGGCGCTGCTCGATGCGCTGGCGCTGCGCGATGCGGTGCGCACCTACGGCGGCAGCACGGTCGCGCTGCAGGCCTACCAGGCGCAACGCAGGGCACACGTTGCGGTGTACCAGCGCTGGAGTCGTTGGCTGACGCCGCTGTTCCAGTCCGACCGCGACGCCTGGGCGAAGGCGCGTGACGTGCTGCTGGGCCCGATGGGGCGCCTGCCCGGTGGCCGTGGCCACATGCTGCGCGTGCTCAGTGGCACCCAGCACGGCTGGTTCGGTGCACTTGCACTGGATCCGGCGTTCGTCGACGCACTGGCCACTGCAGCGGAAATGCCTCGTATCAACGCGATTTCGGCCAATGCGTGAAGCGCGTCGTCACCTGAATTAACGGTTGCCTCACCGCCGATATGCGAGAAGTAGGTTGCACGCGAATGCGCGTCGCCCGTTTTCCTTTCCGTGATCAACATCGCGCGTGGCCCGGGCGGCGCTGCCGTTGCGGCCTGTTGCGGCCCGGATGTGCCGCTGATGTTGAAGAGGAGGACGCCATGTTGTTCGCGGTCGAGGAGCTGGAATCGGAAATCTGCAAGCTGCGCGGATTGCTGCAGATGCTGCACGAGGACCAGCCCGACGTACTGGAGGACGTGTTCGAGTTCCATGTCGGCAGCCTGATCAGTCATGCATCAGCGGAGCACCACGCGCGCATCCGCACCTGCGCGCAGGAAATGCTGGCGGCGATCCAGGCGTTGCCGCGACGACGTGAGGGCGACACGCCTGATTTCCAGTTGATGCCGCAGCTGGGCATTCGTCCGGCCTGATTCAAGCCACCGGCAGTTGCACCAGGCCGTTTTCCACGCAGGCGACCCTTTGCTCGCCGCGGGCGGGCACGGGCACGATGCCGGCAGTGAACGCGGAGAAGGCCGGCAGCACCGTCATCCGCTCACGCAGCCAGAACGCGGGGAAGCGCCGTCGCAATGGCGGCAAGGCTACCTGCGGATGCAGATGCCCGGCGATCACATGCAGCTCTGCATCGGGCATCGGCTCATGGCGAAGCAGGAACGGCTGCAGCCGTACTTCATCGTGGATCTGTACCTGCAACTGAGCATGCGGCAGCTGGCGGTCGTGATTGCCGCGCAGGACATGCACGTCCAGCGAAGCATTGCGTTCGCGCCATGCCAGCCATTGCTGGTACCACGCAGCGCGATGCGCCGGTCCATGCAGGATGTCACCCAGGATCCACAGCTCGCGACAGGCATGCCTGTCCAGCAGTCCCTGCAGGCGTTGCAGGTCTTCGCCGGTGCCGCCGCTGGGCAATGCGATGCCGGCGCGGCGGAATACATCGGCCTTGCCCAGGTGCAGGTCGGCGATCAACAGCGCCTGCCGCGCGGGCCAGTACAGCGCACGCGCGCCAAGCAGAATCAGCGATTCGCCGGCGCGCAGCAGCGGCAGTTCATCGGCCATGGCGGCGCTCCAGCTGCTGGGCCGCACGTTGCACGCGGGTGCGCCAGTCCTCGTTGCTGAACTGCCCGCGCTGGCGTTCGGCCCATAACGGGAAGCCCAGTGGCGTGAGTGATGTCGGGTGCTGCACGGAGAGGGCCTGCATGCCGATCCTTGCCAGGACCTGCTGTAGTCCCGGCAGATCCAGGCTGTCGTGCAGCACTTCGCGTTCGGCCAATGCCAATAGCAGGTGGCCGGGGTCATGCTCGCGCAGTACGTCGTAGAGCAGGCCTGCCGAGGCCTGCAGCTGGCGCAGCGATCGCGGCATACCGCCGGGCAGGCTGGGGACCAGCAGGCCCGCTACGCGTGCGATGCCACGGAACTGGCGGCGCGCCAGCTCGCCCAGGTTCACCGCGGCACGCAGATCGTCCAGCAGCTGATCGGCGGTGAACAATGCTCGCCATTGCGCCGCATCCAGTTCGATCGCCTGCGCCGGTGCCAGCACCAGGCCATGATCGTTCACCGCGTAGCCGATGCTGTTGCGCTGCCGGCGGGTACAGCGCAGTGCCAGCAAGGCGGCCAGCGCCTCGTGCACGTGACGGCCGGCAAAAGGGTAGACGAACAGGAACTGGCCGTCGCGGCGCCGCACCTCTTCCACCAGCAGATGCTCTGGGCCGGGAAGCGCCGACAACTGCTGCTGCAGTGCCAGCAAGGAGGACAACCAGCGTGATTCGGCACTGTCGTCGGCGCCGGACAGTACCCACTCCAGCTCGCGGCCGAGCGGCATCGACAGTGGCAACTGGCCTCCCTGCCAGCGCGGCACCACACCATCACCGCGCCCTCGTGCCAGCCGCACGAAGGCGGTCATGTCGCGCAGCTGCACCAGTTCCAGCAGGCGCCCGGCGAACTGGAAACGGTCGCCGCGACGCAGGCGGCTGGCGAACTGTTCCTCCACGGCACCCAGGCCACCACCGCGCAGGAACTGCACGCGCACGCTGCCATCGCTGCTGATGGTGCCGATCGACAGCCGATGGCGCAGTACCTGGCGGCGATCGTGCATCCGGTAGTAGCCGTCGGCATCACGCACGACCTTGTGGAAATCGGGGTACTGGGCCAGGGCCTGGCCACCCTGCACGATGAACGTCAGCACGGCCTGCCACTGGTCTTCGCCGAGCGACGCAAAGGCATGGGTACGCCGTACCTGCGCCAGCAGCGCATCGCTGTCGAAGCCACCGGCCAGCGCGCGGCTGACCGCATGCTGGGCCAGCACATCCAGCGACAGCGTCGGCGGCCTGCGCGCTTCGACCACGCCTTGGGCCAATGCACGGCGCACCGCGGCGTATTCGGCCAGCTCCAGCGCATGGCTGGGCACGCACAGGATGGAACCGCTGGCACCCGGGCGGTGACGCGCACGTCCCGCGCGTTGGCGCAGGCGGGCCACGCCCTTCGGGCTGCCCAGCTGCAGTACCTGCTCAACCTCGGGGAAGTCCACGCCGAGGTCGAGGCTGGAGGTGGCAACCACGCAGCGCAGCGCGCCCGCGCGCAGGCCATCCTCGACCTGCTGGCGCAGCGCTGGATCCAGCGAGCCGTGGTGCAGCGCAAGCGTGTCCGGGGCTTCCGGCCAGACCGCGGCCAGCGCCTGATGCCACAGTTCTGCCTGCGCACGGGTGTTGGTGAACAACAGGCTGCTGCGTGCCCGCATCAACGCGTCCAGCACCCGCGGCAGCTGCGCCAGGCCCAGATGCCCGGCCCACGGAAAACGTTCGCCGGGTTCCGGCAGCAGGCTGCGCACGCTGATCGCGCGCGGGCGCACGCCCTGCACGATCGGCGCGTCGGGCTGCCCGGGCAGCAGCACGTCGCGCGCCTCATCCAGGTTGCCCAGCGTGGCCGAAAGCCCCCACAGCTGCACTGCAGGCGCAGCATCGCGCAACACCGCCAGGTTCAACTGCAGCAGCACACCGCGCTTGTTGCCCAGCAGCTCATGCCATTCGTCCACCACCACGCAGCGCAGCTGGCGCATGCGCGGCAACGTATCCGGATAGCTCAGCAGCAGCGCCAGTGATTCGGGCGTGGTGACCAGTACGTCGATGCGGCCTTCGCGGGCCTGGCGCCGCTCGCGGTTGCTGGCGTAACCGCTGCGCAGGCCGACACGCCATCCCAGTCCCAAGCCGTCGACGACGGCCTGGAGCGCGCGTGCGGTATCACTGGCCAACGCGCGCAAGGGCGTTACCCACAGCACCTGCAATGGGCGCACCGCACTGGCGCGGCGGGGCGAGGGCGGTGGATCGATCAGCGCCTGCAGCAACGGCCCGCCGAACATCGCCAGCGTCTTGCCGCTGCCCGTGGGCGTATGCAGCAACCCGGATTCGCCGGCCAGGTAGTGGCGCCACATCGCGCGCTGGAAAGGCAGTGAGCGCCAGCCGCGTGCCGCGAACCAGTCTTCCAGCCGGCGCAGTGCCTGGCTGCGGGTCATCGCGCCAGCGCCTGCAGGCTGGCCAGCTGATCGGCCTCGCTGGCAGGCTTGTCGTGGCGCCAGCGCAGGATGCGCGGAAAGCGCACGGCGATCCCCGATTTGTGCCGGCTGCTGCGGTTGACCGCTTCGAAACCCAGCTCGAACACCTGTTCGGCGCGTACGCTGCGCACCGGCCCGAAACGCTCGCGGGTGTTGGCGCGGATCCAGCGGTCAAGCGCGAGGATCTCCTTGTCGTCCAAGCCCGAATACGCCTTGGCCACCGGCACCAGCGTGTCGCCGTCCCAGACGCCGAAGGTGTAGTCGGTGTACAGCGTGCTGCGCCGCCCATGGCCAGCCTGTGCGTACAAGAGCACCGCATCGATGGTGAGCGGATCGACCTTCCATTTCCACCAGTCACCGCGGCGTCGCCCAGCCAGGTAGGGCGAGCCGCGTCGTTTCAGCATCAGCCCTTCCACGCCACGTTCGCGTGCCACATCGCGCATCGCCGCCGCCTGCGCCCAGTCGACGGCGGCAACGTCGGGCGACAGCTGGATCCGCACATCGTCCAATGCGCCGATGACCGCGGCAAGCCGCGTACGCCGTTCCTGCAACGGCAGCTCACGCAGATCCGCGCCATCGTGCTCCAGCAGGTCATAGGCGAGCACGCGTACCGGCGTGTTGCGCAGAGTCGCTGCTCCTGGCTTGCGACGCTGGATGCGGGTCTGCAGGGCGGTGAATGCGCGCGGCAGGTTGGCGGTTTCGTCCCAGGCCAGCAGCTCTCCGTCCAGCACGCAGCCCTCCGGCAACGCCATCGCGGCGTGCTCGATCTCGGGGAAGCGGCCATCCAGTCGTTCCTCGCCACGGGACCACAGCGCGACTTCGCCACGCCGGCGCAGCAGCTGCAGGCGTATGCCATCCCATTTCCATTCCAGCAGCCAGTCGTCGATCGCGCCGAGGCGTTCGGCAGGATCGCCTTCTAGAGGGGAGGCGAGGAAGAAGGGGTAGGGCTGCTGGCGGTCGGACGGCAGCTCGTCCGGTGACAGCAGTTGAGCCAGCAGCCCGGGCGAGGGGACCCACTCGCCGAGCATGCGCTGGGCGATGCGTGCGATGTCCAGGCTGGACCATTCCGCCAGTGCCTGCTGTACCAGTCGCTGCGAAACGCCAACGCGCAGGGCGCCGGTCAGCAGCTTGTTGAACACCAGGCGTTCGCTGCTGCACAGCTGCCGCCACCCGGCGACGACCGCAGCGCGGCGTACTGTCTCGGGTTGGTTGGCCACGGCCAGCAGATGCTGTTCGATCCAATCAGCCAACGGGCGGTCGGCGGCTGGCTGCGATGGATCATCCAGCAGCAGGGTCAGCGTTTCGGCCAGGTCACCCACCTGTGCATAGCTGTCTTCCACCAACCAGGGGGGCAAGCCGGATTCTTCGGCAATCCAGCCGCGCAGTTCGCCGCTGGCGGCGATCTTCCGGCGTGCACCGCCCACCTTGCCGCCGCTGAGCAGGTACAGCGCCCACGCCGCATCATGCGCACGCGCGTGGCGGAAGTAGTCGACCAGCGCCGCACGCTTGTCCAGTGTCGCGGTGCTGCGGTCCAGGCGCTGGTAGAGCGCAGCGAAGGCCTTCATTCCTCGCTCCCGAAATCGGTGCGGAAGGCTTCGGCAGCCACGCCGCGCTCGCGCAGGAACGGAATCAACGCATCGGTATTGCCATGGGTAGCGATCACCCGCTGCGCGCCCGTCTGTTCGATGGTCTGCAGCAGTGCTGGCCAATCGGCGTGATCGGAAATGACGAAACCGCGATCGACATTGCGGCGCCGCCGATTGCCGCGCAGCTGCATCCAGCCGGATGCGAAGCCCAGCTGGTGGCGGCCGAAGCGGCGCATCCAGGGCGTGCCCGCAGCCGACGGCGGCGCGAGGATCAGCTGGCCGGCGGCATCAGGCTGGCGGCCCTGCTCGGCCACGGTGAGCGTCTCCAGCATCGGCACCCCGGCCTGCCGGTACACCGCCACGCCATTGGCGATGGCGCCGTGCAGCCAGGCTGGTCGATCGTCCAGCGGCAGCAGCTCGGCCAGCACCCGCTGTGCCTTGCCCAATGCGTAGCACAGCAGGATCGCGGCTTCGCCACGTTGTTCGCATTCGCGGCGCCACGCCACGATCTCTGCAGCCACCGCCGGCGTGTCCGGCCAGCGGTAGATCGGCAGTGCGAACGTAGCTTCAGTGATGAAGGTATCGCAGGGCACCACTTCGAACGGTGTGCAGGTGGGATCAGGCTGTCGCTTGTAGTCGCCGGAGGCTACCCATACCTGCTGCCCGTCGTCGATGCGTACCTGTGACGAACCGAGCACGTGGCCGGCCGGATGCAGCGATATCTGCACCTGCCCCAGGCGGAACGGCACACCCTCGGCATGCCCCTGCACCGGCACGTCACCCAGGCGCCAGCGCAGGATCGGCAGGCTGCCTTCGCTGCAGTGGTACTCCCCCATGCCCGGGCGGGCATGGTCGCCGTGGCCATGGGTGATGACCGCGCGCGCTACCGGTCGCCACGGGTCGATATGGAAATCGCCGGCGGCGCAGTACAGCCCCTCCGGGCGCAGCACCACCAGATCGTCGTTGCCTGCCATGCGGTCACTGTGGCCTGCGTCTCGTGCAGAGGGTGAGAACCGGCCTGAACACGGGCTTGGCAGGCGATGCGGCACAATCGGGCCGCAGACCTCTTGCCGCCAGGATGGACCGGATGAGTGGACCCAGCTTCAGCAGCAACGCACCGTATGAAACCCATGTGGTGTTGAACCAGCCGCCGCCGTTCGCAGGGCGACAGTTGTGGACCGACGACGTGGCGCTGATGGAGGCCGTACAGCGCGAAGGCGCCGCCAGCTTCGCGCCGCGACTGGGTGTCTATGGTGCACTCGCCGGTGATGAACTGTACCGGCTGGGCTTCGATGCCAACCGTGATCGTCCGCGACTGCGCACGCATGATGCACAGGGCCATCGCATCGACACCGTGGAGTTCCATCCGGCCTATCACCAGTTGATGGACACGGCAAAATCGCACGGCGTCGCTGGATTGTCCTGGCATGAGCCGCAGCCCGGCGCACACGTGGCACGTGCGGTGTTGAGCTACCTGCATCACCAGGCCGAGGCGGGCACCAGCTGCCCGTTGACCATGACCCATGCAGCGGTGGCGGTACTGCATTCGCAGCCGCATCTGGCCGAGTGGGCGCGCAAGGCCGCTGCGCCGGTCTATGACCCGCGCGACGTGCCGGTGGCGGACAAGGCCGGCATCACCCTGGGCATGGGCATGACCGAGAAGCAAGGCGGCTCGGATGTCCGTGCCAACAGTACGCGCGCCGAACCGATCGATGGCGAGCGTTACCGTCTGGTCGGCCACAAGTGGTTCTTTTCCGCACCGATGTGCGATGGCTTCCTGGTGCTGGCGCAGGCGCCGGGAGGCCTGACCTGCCTGCTGATGCCGCGCCGGCTGGCCGATGGTGACCGCAATGCGTTCCGGTTGATGCGGCTGAAGGACAAGCTCGGCGATTGGGCCAACGCTTCCAGTGAGGTCGAGTTCTGCGGCGCACAGGCATGGCGCGTGGGCGAAGAGGGGCGCGGCGTGGCCACCATCATCGGCATGGTGATGATGACCCGCCTGGACTGCATGCTGGGTGCAGCGGCGGAGATGCGCATGGCGCTGGCGCAGGCGCTGCACCACGCACGTCATCGACGTACCTTCGGCAAGCTGCTGGTCGAGCACCCGCTGATGACCAACGTGCTGGCTGATCTGGCGCTGGAGTCGGAAGCGGCCACGGTGTTGGCGATGCGGATCGCGCGCGCGGTGGATCGCGCCGGTGTGGATGCCAATGAAGCCGCGATGGCGCGGTTGGGGACGGCGCTGGGCAAGTACTGGCTGTGCAAGCGCGCGCCTGCCTTCGTCAATGAAGCGCAGGAATGTCTGGGCGGTGCGGGCTACGTGGAGGAGTCGATGCTGCCGCGCCTGTACCGGCAGGCACCGTTGAATTCGATCTGGGAGGGCAGCGGCAACATCCAGTGCCTGGATGTGCTGCGTGCGCTGGCGCGTGAACCGGAGGCGATGGCGGCGCTGCGCGGTGAGCTGGCATCGGTGGCTGACCGTGATGGGCGCTATGCAGCGGCATTGCAGCGTTGGGCAGCGGCACCGTCACCGGAGGAAGCGCAGGCGCGGCTGTTCTGCGAGCGCACTGCGTTGCTGCTGCAGGCGGCGCTGCTGTTGCGTGCGCGCAGCCCGATGGCGGAGGCATTCGTGCGTAGCCGGCTGGAAGGGGAGCACGGACTGGCGTTCGGGACGCTGCCGGCGGGGGTGGAGCTGACGGCGATGCTGGCGCGCGCGCTGCCGTAGGAGGCGGCCAACGGCGGAGCCCCTCGTGGTGGGCGGCGCGGAGTCTGCGTCGTGAGCGGGCCGCGCGGGTAGATCGCGCAGGGGGCGCTGCAAGTACGTCCATGTAAGCTCGGGCGCGCCATCCATGGCGCTTACGCCCCTGCGCAACCTACCCGCGCGTCCGTGGACACTTTCCGTACGCGTCCAGCACGGAATCAACAGAAAGAGCAGAGAGCGAAAAGCAGAAAAGCCGCGGCAGTGCCGCGGCTTTTCCTGTGCAGCCGAGCCGATGCTCGGCTGGTCGGTAGCGCCGGGCCATGCCCGGCGAACGAACCGTTAGTGCTTGGCTTCTTCCTTGGCGGCGTTGGCCTTGGCGTCATTGGCGACATCGCGAGCCTTGTCGGCGACCTTCTGTGCGGCGTTCGCAGTGGCGTCGCTGGCATGTGCGGCGGCATCGGTTGCGGCGTCCTTGGCCTTGTCGGCGGCGTTGGCGGTGGCGTCTGCAGCCTTGTCCAGCGCCTGCTGGGTATCGGCGGCGGCCTGCTCGGACGCGGCAGCGGTCTTGTCGGCGGCGTCGCGGGTGGCTTCGGCGGCCTTGTCCACGGCGTCACGGGCGGCAGCGCCTGCGCTGTCGGCAGCCTGCTGTGCGTCCTGCTTGGCCTGTTCGGCTTCCGGGCCCTTGCAGGCGGCCAGGGCCAGCAGCAGGGAGGCGGCCAGCAGGGTGGTGGTGATCGGACGAATCTTCATGGCGGTCTCCGGTACTGCAATGGATGGGGACGCCAGCCTATTCATGCCGTTGTGAAGACGGGGTCGCGATGCAGCGGCTCAGTCGCGCGCATTCGAAAAAAGAAAAAGCCGCTGGCGAACCAGCGGCTTTTCCAGAACAGCGTGAAGAAAGAAGTTATTACTTCTTGGCTTCTTCAGCAGCGTCCTTGGCCTTCTCAGCGGTGCCTTCAGCAGCCTTGGCAGCGTCAGCAGCGGCGCCGGCAGCGGCGTCGGTGGCAGCAGCGCCAGCCTGGGCAGCAGCGTCAACCGAAGCGTCAGCAGCGGTGGCGGCGGTGTCAGCGGCCTGCTGGGCAGCGTCGGCGGTCTGGGCGCCAGCAGCGGCGGCCTGGTCGGCAGCAGCCTGGGCTTCGGTGGCGGCTTCGTTGGCCGAAGCAGCGGCGTCCTGGGCAGCTTCCTGCTTCGAGCAGGCGGCCAGGGCCAGAGCCAGGGACATCGCGACCAGCAGCTTGTTGATGCTCATTGTGTGAATCCTCGTCGTTAGAATTAGGCAACGCGCATGCTGCGCGCCGACAACATGATGACAAGCCAAGATTGGGTGTCAAGCGATCCCGCATTCATTTTTGCGAAATCATCGTTAAATCTTTTTAAATCAATTCGATGGCGATTGCGGTTGCTTCGCCGCCGCCGATGCACAGGGTGGCAATGCCGCGCTTGCCACCGCGCGTGCGCAGGGCGTTGACCAAGGTCACCACCAGGCGTGCACCGGAGGCACCGATCGGATGGCCCAGCGCGCAGGCGCCACCATTCACGTTGAGCTTGTCGTGCGGAATGCCCAGTTCGCGCATCGGCGCCATCGCCACCACGGCGAAGGCTTCATTGATCTCGAACAGATCGACCTGGTCCAGCGACCAGCCGGTCTTGTCCAGCAGTTTGTGCAGCGCGCCGATCGGGGCGGTGGTGAACCACTCCGGTTCCTGCGAATGGGTCGCGTGGCCGACGATGCGGGCCAGCGGGGTGATGCCGCGAGCGGCTGCATCTTCCTCGGTCAGCAGGACCACTGCAGCAGCGCCGTCGGAGATGCTGGAGGAACTGGCGGCGGTGACGCTGCCGTCCTTCTTGAAGGCCGGGCGCAGGGTCGGGATCTTGGCGATGTCCGAGCGGCCCGGCTGCTCGTCGGTGGCGACCTCGATCTCGCCCTTGCGGGTGGCGACCTTCACCGCGACGATTTCATCGGCGAACGCACCGTTGGCCTGCGCCGCCTGCGCGCGCTTGACCGATTCGATGGCGTAGGCGTCCTGCTCTTCGCGGCTGAACTGGTATTTGTCCACGGCGCATTCGGCGAATTCACCCATCGCCTTGCCGTCATAAGCGTTGACCAGGCCATCGTGGGCCATGTGATCGACCGCCTGGAAGTTGCCGAAGCGGTTGCCGGTGCGCGAGTTCGGCAGCATGTGCGGCGCGTTGGACATCGATTCCATGCCGCCGGCGACAACGATGCTGGCCGAACCGGCCTTGATCAGGTCATGACCGAGCATGATGGTCTTCATGCCCGAGCCGCACACCTTGTTCAGCGTGGTGGCACCGGTCGACAGCGGGATGCCGGCAGCGATCGCCGCCTGGCGGGCGGGCGCCTGGCCGAGGTTGGCCGGCAGCACGCAGCCCATGAGGACTTCGGAAACGTCGCTGGCCGGGATGCCCGACTGTTCCAGGGCGGCAGCGATGGCGGCCGCGCCGAGGGTCGGGGTCGGCACGCCGTTGAACTGGCCGAGGAAGGAGCCGATGGCGGTGCGCTTGGCGGCGGCGATGACGATGTTGGACATGGCAATCTCGTTGATGCGTAAGCAATGTTCGGAAAGGAGACCGGGGGCCGTTGGATGTGCCCCGGTTTCCCGGCAGACTGCGTGGGGGTCGACCCAAGTATAGAGGGTCGGGGAGGGCCGCCGCTGGGCGCGGCCGCACGCCTGCCGGGATGAAGGCAGGACAACGTTCATGGGAAGGAATCGATGGAACGCACGATGATGGTGAGGTCTGTCCTGGGAACCGCGCTGGCGGTAGCGCTGACGGCCTGTGGTGGAGGTGGCGGGGGCGGCAACGTGCGCATCGATACCCCGCCACCACCGCCGCCACCGACTACCCCGCCACCGACGACGCCGCCCCCGGTCAAACCGCAGGAGCCGGCCTTCGACGCGCATCTGTCAGTCACCAATGCGCGCGCCGCACAGGCTGCCGGCCTGACCGGCCAGAACGTGCGCATCGGCATCGTCGACTCCGGCGTGCAGCGCAATGCGGTGGCGTTGAATGGCCGGGTGCTGGCCAACCTCAACTACATCGATCCGGCCAGGAACAATCTGGGTGTCGATGATGTGGTCGGCCACGGCACCGCCGTGGCCAGCCTCGCCGCCGGCGCGGCAACGGGCTCCTGGCCGGGTGGCATCGCGCCAAAGGCGCAGATCGTGTCGGCACGGATCATTGCCGACAAGCCGCCCGTCGATGACGGCAGCGGCAAGGGCAATTCTTTCAGCGGCCCGCTGGGCGTGGCCCAGGTCCACCAGGACCTGATCAGCTACAACGTGAAGGTGATGAACAATTCGTGGGGCGGCCTGTACTGGACCGACCTGCCGACCACCGCGCAGGTGGCCGCCGAATATCGCCCCTTCGTGATCAACCATGGCGGGCTGGTGGTGTTCGCCGCGGGCAATGATGGCCGCAGCGAGCCGAGCAGCCTGGCCGCACTGCCCAGCCAGCAGGGCGTGGCCGGCACGCTGCCGGCTGCCGACCTGGAGCGCGGCTGGCTGGTGGCCACCGCCGTGGATCCGTATGCGCCCGGTACGCTGGCCAGCTATGCCAATGCCTGTGGCCAGGCGGCCCGCTACTGCCTGGCGGCGCCCGGCAGCGCGGTCTACCCCGATGCCAACGGTGGCAGCTACTACTGGAACTACGGCACGTCATTCGCGGCGCCCTTGATTTCCGGTGCGGCGGCGCTGGTCTGGGAGCGCTTCCCGTACTTCAGCAACGATCTGGTGCGGCAGACCCTGCTGGGTACCGCCAAGGACATCGGTGCGCCGGGCGTGGATCCGGTGTTCGGCTACGGCCTGCTCGACATCGGTCGTGCGATCAACGGTCCGGGTCGTTTCGACTGGGGTGATGTGGTCGCCAACGTGGATCTGGCCTCGACCGGCTCGGCGTGGCGCAACGATATCGTCGGCAGCGGCGGGCTGGTCAAGCAGGGCGGGGGCACCCTGGTGCTGGCCGGCAACAACAGCTACACCGGTGCCACCCGCATCGAACGCGGCATCCTGTCGCTGCAGAACGGTGGCGTGATCCGTTCCAACGTGACCATCCTCGGCCAGTCCGATCCGGATTCGACCGGCCTGCAGTTCAATGGCGGCACGCCCCGCGTGATCGGCAATGTGGTCAACGGCAGCAGCGTATTCCTCACCACCGGCAACACCACCGGCACCATCGAGGGCAACTACACCCAGCAGGCCGGCGCACAGTTGATGATCGCACTGGGCGCCAATGCGCTGCAGGTCACCGGCAATGCCGCCATCGACGGTGGCGTGCGCGTGCATGGCTTCGTTTCCGGCTACGTGCCACAGAACGGCAGCCGGCAGGACCTGATCCATGCGGCAGGCGGACTCAGCGGCACCTTCAGTACGCCGGCTACCTCCAGCGGCCTGCAGGGCCTGTCACTGCTGCAGAGCAGCTATGGCTATGACAGCAACAACGCGTGGTTGAACCTGACCCAGGTCAGCGTCACTGCAGCGGCCAGCGGGCTGGGGGCGTCCGCCCAGGCGGCAGCACAGCGCCTGGAAGGTGCATTCGCAGCGCTGGACAAAAACACAGGCCTGCAGGGATCGGCCTTTGGTGCAGCGGCCGGTGCCCTGCAGTGGACCGGCGGTGGCCCGCAGGGCCTGGCCGCCAGCCTGCAGAGCCTGTCCGGTCAAGCGCATGCGCGAGCCGAAGCAGCGACCTTCGACAGTATCGACATGTCGCGGCGTGCGATCGCCGAGCGCTTTGATCGTGTACAGGCCGCACCGCGCCTTCGCGGGAGCTGGCAGAGCGCGCTGGGTGAGGCGGGGCAGGGCAGCTTCGCCGGCAACGCTGCCGACAGCCGGGGCTGGATGGCCGGCCAGGATCTGCCACTGGGCAGCAACGGCCTGATGGGCGTGGCGTTTGGCGAGACCCGCAGCACTGGTGGCAGCAGTTTCGGCGGTGATCGTGGGCGTGATCGCCAGGCGCAGGCACAGTTGTATGCCGGCTGGAATCTGGGACGTGGCTACGCGCTGGCCCAGGTGGGGAGCGGACAGTTCACCCGCGCGCTGGATCGTCAGCTGCTGCTCGGTGCGGGTGCCTATGGCGTCTCCGCGCGGTACGGCGGCCGTTTCAGTAGTGCCAGCGTGGAGGGCGGGTACCGGCTGGGGCGTGCGGGCGCATCGATGACGCCCTACGTCGGTGCCAGCACCACGCGTGTGGAGACCGACGCCTTCAATGAACTCGGCGGCTTTGGTTTCGGCCTGCGGGGCGATGCCAACCGCGTGCAGCGCAGCCAGATGCTGGCCGGTATCCGCGGCGAGCGCGGCTGGGGGCGTTGGACGCTGCGTGGGCATGCCGAATGGCAGCAACGGCTTGATGGTGCGGATGCGGACTGGCAGGCCAGCTTCGTCGGCGTCGACGCCTGGGCGCCGTTGGCGGGCTGGAACGCGCCGCGCGGCAGTGCGCTGGTCGGTGTGGCGCTGGAATCGTGGTGGGGCCGCAATGGCCGCCTGAGCCTGGGCTTCGACCAGCGTGTTGGTGGCGAAGGTGCGCGGCAGGCCGCCTTGCGCTACAGCACCGGCTTCTGAAGGACGGCTCGCGCCGGGTCATGCCCGGCGCGACATCGGCAGGTTCAACCGCCGCGCAGGTTGCCCAGGCGCGGGGTGCTGCGGCCCAGCGGCATCTTCAGCTTGCCGATCGACAGGATGCGGCTTTCGGCGATGCGGTCGGCGGCACGCTGCGGCGCGATGTTCTCGCGCTGCGACAGTTCGAAGATGCGGGTGAGGTTGTGGTAGATGCTGCGGATCAGGCGCATTGCGCGTTCGCGGTTGTAACCGTCGATCTCCAGCGACACGTTCATCACGCCACCGGCGTTGACTGCATAGTCCGGCGCATACAGGATGCCGCGCGCATGCAGCTCGTCGCCGATTTCCAGGCTCGACAGCTGGTTGTTGGCGGTGCCGCAGATGATCTTCGCCTTGATCCGCGGCAGCGTGTCGGCGTTGATCGCACCTTCCAGCGCGCACGGTGCGAACACGTCGGCGTTCACCTCGTGGATCTCATCCGGTTTGACCGCTTCGGCGCCGAAATCGCTGACCGCGCGATCAACCAGCGCGCTGTCCAGGTCGGTGACGTACAGCTTGGCACCGCGGTCGCGCAGCAGCTTCACCAGTTCCATGCCGATGTGGCCCAGGCCCTGCACGGCGATGCTGGTCTTGCCCACTTCCTCATGGCCGAACTTGAAGCGCATCGACGCCATCAGTGCCTGCAGCGCACCGTAGGCGGTGAACGGGGCGGGATCGCCGGAGCCACCATGGACCTGGTGCACGCCGGTCACGAACTGGCTTTCCAGGTAGATGTTCTCCATGTCGTTGACGTCGGTTCCGACGTCCTCGGCGGTGATGTAGCGCCCGCCCAGCGAATCGACATAGCGGCCGAAGGCACGGAACAGCACCTCGGTCTTGTCCACTTTGGGGTCGCCGATGATCACCGCCTTGCCGCCACCCACGTTGAGGCCGGCCAGTGCATTCTTGTAGGTCATCGTCCGGCTCAGCCGCAGCGCATCGGCCAGCGCCTCGTCGGTGCTGGCGTAGGGGCGCATGCGCACGCCGCCCAGGGCCGGGCCGAGGGTGGTGTTGTGGATGGCGATGATCGCCTTCAGGCCGGCGTCGTGGTTGTGGCAGAACACCACCTGTTCGTGGCCGGTGGTGGCGAGGGTTTCGAATAGCATGGCGTCTCCGATGGCGCGATCAGCGGCGAACTGCAGCGAACGGCCAGTGAACGGTAGGGTCCCAAAACAAAAAAAGCGACGTCGTCGGTGCAGGGGGACGGGTCGCGCGGCGCCATTCTAGTCCATTCCCCCGGCCGGTGCCGTCGACATCGGTGGCCTTCCGGTTAAAGAAGATGAAAGTTCGGCCGATGCTGCGACGACGGCGGGTGGCCGGATTCGCGTGAAGAGGCAGGGCGGTCAGTGACGGCAAGGGCACCACAACGACAGGGCGGGCGGCGATGACGCCGGCCTGGTGGCGATCACTGCGTGGCTGGCTGGCGCGCTCGACCGGGACGGCACCGTCCCGGTTGGCGGCGGCGTCGCGGCAGGCGGTGGCGGCGGCTGCGGCCAGCCTGCAGGGCGAGGCTCTGCCCTCGGCCGAGATCGCTGCACATCTGCAGCGTGGCCTGCATGCACTGGCCCTGTACCCGCGCCTGGCCGGTGAATCCACGGCGGTGCAGGCCGCGGGGTTGGGCGAGGCGGTGGCGCGCGCGCTGCAGGACCGGGACTGGGCGGCCCGTCAGCTGCCGCGCCGCCCGCAACTGCTGCCTCAGCTGATCCAGACGGTCAACGACGATGCTGCGTCGGCGCGGGTGATGGCGGCGATCATCGGCCAGGACCCGGTGCTGACCGGCAACCTGCTGCGCATCGCCAACAGCCCGGCCTACAAGGTGCACGAGCGCCCGGTGGAAAGCTTGCAGCGGGCGGTGACGCTGGTCGGTACCGAAGGCGTGCGACAGATCATCAGCGCAGTTCTGGTGCAGCCGGTGATGCAGGTGCAGTGCGAGGTGTTTCCGCAGTTCAGCACGATCATCTGGGAGCACGCACTGCTGGCCTCGCGCGCAGCCGCTGACCACGCGCGCACGGTCACTTTCGGCGATGCCTTCGCCGCCCAGTGGCTGGGCCTGGTACAGGGGCTGGGGGCCGCGCTGGTGATGCGCCAGCTGCTGCAGGAAGCGCAGGCACGAGATGAAACGGTGGAACCGGCGCTGGCGCTGCAGCTGCTCCAGCAGTGGTCGCTGCCGTTGGCGCAACGCGTGGCCGCGGCCTGGGAGCTGCCTGAGCCGGTGCACCAGGCGCTGGCGCCCGAGGCGGATGGCCCGCTGGCCGACAGCCTGCGCCTGGCCAGCGCGGCCGCAGCGGCCAGCCTGCTGTGCCGGCACGGACATGCCAGCCAGAGCCGCATGCTGGCCCTGCTTGAACAGTTGCCTTCGGCGCCGCCGCATGCGCTGCGCTGGATCTGGCGGCGCCTGCATGGGCGCAGCGTGGAAACACGGGATGACGCCGGACAGGAAGAGGCGGGTCCTGCGCCCTGAGCGCTACAGCTGCGATTCCACCGGCAGCCAGCTGATCACCCGCGCGGTCCAGCGCTTGCCCAGGCTGGCCCCGGGTTCGGCCTCCACCCAGTGCGGCGGTGGCTGCCGCTCCAGCCAGCGCAGGTCATCATCGCGCCCCAGCGCCAGCCACCAGCTGTGCTCCGGGCCGGCCAGGCGCAGGTACTCGTCGCGCAGCTGTGCACCGAGCACCGGGTCATCGAACAGCACGCCCATTTCGGTATTGAGGTAGGCCGAACGTGGGTCGAGGTTGAACGAACCGACGAAACCGCGGCGGTCATCGACCACGAATGCCTTGGTGTGCAGGCTGGCGCCGCTGCTGCCGAACAGGCTGGCATCCAGCTGGCCGTGTGCCTTCAGTTCGTACAGCTGCACGCCGGCCCTCAGCAGCGGCACCCGGTAGCCCATGTAGCCGCCGTGTACCGCTGCCACATCGTTGGCGGCCAGTGAGTTGGTCACCACGCCCACCTGCGCGCCGCGTGCGGCCAGCGCCGACAGCGCCTCGACCCCATCGTTGCCGGGCACGAAGTAGGGCGAGATCAACAGCGCACTGCGCCGCGTGCTGCGCAACTCGTCGCTGAGACGGCTGACCAGCCAGCCGCGGCGATCGTCATCGCGGTGCTTCATCGGCGGATCGGAAGCGATGCGCACGTTCGCGCTCCAGTGCAGCGGTTCCGGGCTGGGCCGCTGCAGCGCGCGCGACTCGGCCACGCGTTGCAGGTAGGGCTGTGCCTTGGCATGCATGGCATCCAGGTCCGACTGCCGTACCAGCTGCTGCAACTGTGCATCGGTATACGAGGCCAGTGCGGAAATCGGGATCGCCGTGCTGCTGTTCCAGTAGTCGTCGAAGATCTGGTTGGCCTGCTGCACGGCGGGGCCGGCCACCACCAGATCGAGGTCCTGGAAGTTCACATCGTCGCGCGCGCTGAAGTACTCCTCGCCGATGTTGCGGCCACCGACGATCGCGATGCGGCCGTCGGCGATCCAGCTCTTGTTGTGCATGCGGTGGTTCACGCTGAAAGCGCGTTGCACCAGTTCCAGCGTGCGCGCGATGCCGCTGCGGTTGCGAAACGGGTTGTACAGGCGGATCTCGATGTTCGGATGCGCATCGAGTGCCATCATCAACGCGTCCTTGTCCTTGGCGTTCATGTCGTCAAGCAGGATGCGCACGCGCACGCCGCGCTCGGCGGCGTCGTACAGCGCCTTGGCCATCAGATGGCCGATCAGGTCGTCGTGCCAGATGTAGTACTGCAGGTCCAGGCTGCGGCCTGCGTGCGCGGTGATCATCGCGCGCGCGGCGAAGGCATCCATGCCATCACTGAGGAACGCCACGGCGGACTGCCCGGGGTGTGCGTCCTGCAGCGGCACGATCTGCTGGTCGATGCGGGTCTGCGCCGGCTGCAGTGGCAGCACATGCGAAGGTGCGCCCTGTGCCTGCGGGGTGAGGTGGTCGGCCAGCAGCAGCCCGGACAGGACCAGCAGCAACAGCGCGGCGAGGATGATCGCAGCGACGCGCAGCAGGCGTCGCCACAGGGGCTTGGGCAGGCTCATGCCCCGATGGTAGATCCACGCCGTGCGTGGATGAAAGCCAATAGACCCGCTGCAGTAGATCCACGCCATGCGTGGATGACAGGGACTTCGCGGTCAGAAGCGCTCGTCGCTGCCCAGGTAACGCCACTGCCCCGCAGGCAGCGGTCCCAGTGCCACGCGGCCAATCCGCAGCCGACGCACGGCCGCGACCTGCAGGCCGGCAGCGGTGACCGCCACGCGCAGGCCCTTGGCCGTCAGGCCCTTGCCGGCGAAGCGCAGGCGCTGCTCGCTCTGCCAGCTGACCTTGGCGCCGCCCGATTCCTGCTGCAGCCGCGCCATCAGCCACGGGCCGCGCTCGGGACCGCCTTCGGCCACTTCGATCAGGTATTCCTGTTCGGTGCGGCCCAGATTGCGCTGCAGATGGGCCAGCGTGGCCGGGTCCTGGCTGACCACCACCAGGCCGCTGTCGCTGGCCGGAAGCGAGGCGGCCAGCTGCAGGCCGTGGAAGTGACGCTGAAGCGGACGGATGTCGCTGGCATCAAGTTCGCTGCGGCTGTCACTGCTGACCAGCGCACACAGGGTTTCAGCGGCAACGCCTGCCGGCTTGTGCAGCAGCATGCTGACCCGCTCGGCCTTTTCATCGCTGGCCTGCTCGGCCACGACGATCACCGCGCTGTCATCGACCGGGCGCTGCGGCTGCTCGACCACCTCGCCATTGACGCTGACCCAGCCGCCTTCGATGTAACGCCGCGCTTCACCGCGCGGGATGCCGAGCAGGGCGGACAGGCGTTTGTCGAGACGGATCGGTTCCATGGCGGAAAGGTCAGGCAGGGGGCGCGCAGTGTAGCCGCTGCGGCCGGTCAGCGCTGGCCGCGGTTGGCCAGCTCGGTCAGGTACAGGCGGGTATCGAACTCCAGCTGCAGGTACTCCGGCTCCATGTGCTGGCACAGCTGGTAGAAGGCCTTGTTGTGATCGGCTTCCTTCAGGTGGGCCAGTTCATGCACCACGATCATGCGCAGGAACGCCGCTGGTGCCTGGCGGAACACGGTGGCGATGCGGATCTCGCGGCTGGCCTTGAGGCGGCCGCCGTGCACGCGGGAGATGGCGGTATGGGTGCCCAGCGCGTGCTTGATCACTTCCAGCGTGTTGTCGTAGCAGACCTTGTTGAGCGGCACCGACTTGCGCAGGTAGCGGTCCTTCAGCTCCTGCGTGTAGTCGTACAGCTGGCGGTCGCTGCGCACCTCGTGCGGATCGGGATAGCGCTGCTGCAGCCAGGGGCCGAGCTTGCCCTGCGCCAGTAGTTCACTGACCTGGGCGACCAGGGGTTCGGGATAGCCGGTGAGGTACTTCAGGACTGCCATGCAGGGGCGGCGGGGCGTCGGTAGAATGGGGCATCCAAGATTACACGCGGTACGCATCGACCATGGCAAAGCCCAACGCGCTGCAGGAACAATTGCTCAAGGCCGGCCTGGCCAAGAAGTCGCAGGCCAGCGCTGCCGCGAGCGCGCAGGCCAAGGCCCGGCAGGGCAAGGCCGAATCGACCTCGGCCGAGGTCCAGCGCGAGGCTGAACGGGCCCGCGCCGAGAAGGTCGAGCGCGACCGCGCACTGGCCGCCGAGCGCAATGCCCAGGCCAGGCAGGCTGAACAGAAGGCCCAGGCCCGGCATATCATCACGGTCCATGCCGTGCCTCACAAGGGCGACGACGAGTACCGCTTCAGCGATGGCGCGGCGATCCGCACCCTGCTGATCGACCCCAAGCTGCGCAAGGCGCTGTCGGTGGGCGTGCTGGTCATCGTTGCCCACGGCGAGGGCTACGCCCTGCTGCCGCGTGCCGCTGCCGAAAAAGTGCGTGAACGCGCCCCGGAGGCGATCATCGTCGACCACGGCCAGCCGGGCTCGACCGCCGAGATCTCCACCGGCAATGCCGAGGACGACGCCTACTACGCGCAGTTCCAGGTGCCGGACGACCTGGTCTGGTGAGCCAAAAAGGGGACGGAGGGGATTAAGCCGCAAATGGCCTGCTCCGGCCCGTCTGCCTTCTGCTCAGCTTGCTGAAGGCCCGCCGGTCATGGCTCGGCGCTACCGTTTACTGCGCGGCGTATCGTCCCCATATCAGGCGACACACCTGCGGAGGATGGCCATGGCCACCGGTTGGGCGGGAGACGGCGCGGTCCAGGACCAGATCGACGCCACCGTCGACGATGCGATCGCCCGCGCGCGGCGCCAGCTGCGCGAGGGTCCTGGTCTGGAACATTGTGAGGAATGCGACGCGCCGATCCCGTTGGCGCGGCGCCAGGCCGTGCCCGGGGTACGGCTGTGCGTGGCGTGCCAGCAGGCGCATGACGACGAAGCGCAGGCGCATGCGGGCTACAACCGGCGCGGCAGCAAGGACAGCCAGCTGAGGTAAGGGTTGTTCGGCAGGGCTGCGCCCTGCACCTGCAGATGCCTTCAAGCCAAGGCAACATCAACAGCAAAAGCTGGCGTTCCGTGGGGTGGCGGGGGGGTGTCGGATTGCGGGGACGCCGCAAGTACGTCCATGTAGCAACTGTGTTGCTGGAGAGTCTCAGGCCCGTCAGGTAAACGGGCACG
>NZ_JAOECR010000055.1:0-27532 GCF_029836955.1 Stenotrophomonas sp. GD04054
CGACGAAGTCGCCCTGCACGTAATCCACGCCGGCACTGAACAGCAGCGTCATCGAATTGGCATCGCTGACGAACTCGGCAATGGTGCGGATGCCGGCTTCCTGCGCGCGCGCGGTGATCTGGCTGATACGGTCGATGTTCTCGCGCGTGGCCGCCAGGTCGCTGGTGAAACCGCGGTCCAGCTTGAGGAACTGCGGCTGGAAGTGGGCCAGCAGCTGGAACGAATCCAGCCCCGAACCGAACTGCTCCAGGCCGATGCGACAGCCCAGCGGTGCCACTTCGGCAAGGAACTGCTGCGCACTGCGCAGGTGGGTGAACACCTTCGCTTCCGGCGCATGCAGCCACAGCCGTTCGCCGGGCACGCCCTGTGCCTGCAGTTCGCGGCGCAGGGTGGCGATCATCCGCGGATCATCGAACGACTCCGGCGTCACCTTCACCAGCACCTGGGTGGCGTTGCCTTCGCGTGCGCGCTGGCCGAGCACTGCGATGGCCTGCGAGACCACCCAGCGGTTGATGTCGGCCAGCAGGCCGTGTTCCTCGGCGATGCCCAGGAACGCGGTCGGGCTCAGCAGCTCGCCGTTGTTCTCCAGGCGCAGGTAGGCCTCGTACAGCTCCAGCGGCTCGCCCTGCAGGTTCAGCACCGGCTGGTAGTGCAGCTGGAAGCCGTCGCCGGCCAGCGCCTCGCGGATGCGCGCAACCCAGCGCTGCACACGTTCTTCCTCGACGCGGTCGGCCGCAGCCGGGTCGAAGATGCGGCAGGTGTTGCCCAGCTCGGCTGCGGCCTGGGTGCATTCGCTGGCGCGCGCCAGCACCTGGCCGATGCTGGCGATCTTCTCGCCCACCTGCACGCCACCGATGCTGACCGTTACCGTGGCCGAGCGTGCGCCGATGCTGAAGACGTGCGCGGCGTAGGCTTCGCGGATGCGCTCGGCCAGTGCCACGGTCTGCGCGTACGGCCCGGCCTGCAGCACGGCGAAATTGTGTTCGCCGAAGCGGGCCAGCTGCGCGTCTTCGCCAACGACTTCGGCCAGCAGCGCGGCGAGCGCGCCGATCAGGGTGTCGGCCGAGGCCAGGCCAATGTCCGGCAGCAGGCGCGCGTAGTGGTCCGGCTCGATCAGCAGCAGGCCGAACTGGCCTTCGCTGCGCCCGGCCTGGGCCACCGCGCTTTCCAGCTGCAGCATGAACGTCGGGCGATTGAGCAGGCCGGTGACCTGGTCGCGCTGGCGCAGGTCCTCGACCTCACGTGCCAGCTCGGGGTCGAATTCCATGCGGCGGCGGAGCACCACCTGCAGGCAGGATTCGCCTTCGTAGGTGGCAGCGGCAAACTCCATCGTCGCCGGGAACGCGCTGCCATCCTCGTGGCGCGCGTCGAGCTGGTACTGCGGCGGCGGCGCCTCGCCACGGCTCAGCCCCTTCAGCAGCTGCTTGAAGCCCTCCACGTGCTGGGCGGCGACCATGTCCAGCAGCGAGATGCCTTCGATGTCGTCGAAATGCTCGTAACCGAACATCTCCAGATAGGCATCGTTGGCGCGGATGTGCATGCCTTCATGCACGTAGGCGATGGGGTCGCGCGAGGAGGCGATCAACGCATCGCAGCGGCGCTCGGTTTCGCGCATCTGTGCTTCGATGCGGCGCAGGCCGCGACGCGCCTGCAGATCCACCCACTGGTCGCGGACCACGGCGAGCAGATGCTCCGGACGTTGGCGCAGGGCGAGGGCGCGGATGCCGTGGCTGCTGGCCTGCACCAGTTCGTCTTCGTCGATGCGCTCGGCCAGCAGCACCAGCGGAATATCCTTGCCGCTGGCAGCAATATGCTGGGCCACCAGTGGCAGCGGGATGCCCTGGGAGGGCGAAGCCAGCACCAGGTCGATGGCCTGGCTGGCCAGCACCTGGGCCAGCTCGGCTGCATCCTGCGGACGCCACGGGCGTACCGCGATGCCGCTGTTGCGCAGGGTGCTGACGATGGCTTCGGCATTCTCGCCGCTGTCATCGACGATCAGCAGGCGGATGGTGATGTCGTTCGCGTTCTGCATGCACTGCTCCCCAATCTGCAAATCTAGATACACGATGCGCGGCGAACCGTCCATGCGCGCACCCCTTGCACGCATTGAACGGCGATGTGGTTCACACCACGCCACCGGCTGCGTGGCCGCTGGCCCAGGCCCACTGGAAGTTGTAGCCGCCCAGCCAGCCGGTCACATCCAGCACCTCGCCGACGAAATGCAGGCCGGGCACGCGCTTGGATTCCATCGTCGAGGACGAGACCTCGGCGGTATCCACGCCGCCCAGGGTGACCTCGGCGGTGCGGTAGCCCTCGGTGCCACTGGCCACCAGCGGGAACGCGCCCAGCAGCTGTGCGGCCTGGCGCAGCACCGGCTGGTCCAGCTGGCGCACGGGCCGGTCGGGCAGCCAGTGTTCGCACAACCGCTGTGCCAGCCGCTTCGGCAGTACCTCGCCCAGTACCGTGCGCAGCTCGGCGGCAGGACGTTCGCGCTTCATCTGGCGCAACCACTCGCCGGCATCCTGGCCGGGCAGCAGGTCCAGCTCCAGCGCGTCGCCGGGTTGCCAGAACGAGGAGATCTGCAGGATCGCCGGGCCACTCACGCCGCGATGGGTCAGCAGCATGAAGTTCTGGAAGCTCTTTCCATTGCAGCGCGCCTCGATTGGCAGCGCCACGCCGCTGAGATCGGCCAACCGCTCCTGGTGCTTGCCGCTGAGAGTGAGCGGTACCAGTCCGGCGCGGGTCGGCAGCACCTGGTGGCCGAACTGTCGGGCCACTTCATAACCGAAGCCGGTGGCACCCATGCTGGGAATGGACAGGCCGCCGGTGGCAACCACCAGCGAGGCGCAATGGAACAGGCCATGGGTGGTGTGTACGCGGAAACCATCGCTGCCGTGCTCGATGCGCTGCACGCTGCAGTCGGTACGCACCTGTACGCCTGCCGCCTGACACTCGTCCAGCAGCATCTTCACGATCTGCTTGGACGAGACATCGCAGAACAGCTGGCCCAGCTCTTTTTCGTGATACGCGATGCCGTGCTTGTGCACCAGCTCGATGAAGTGCCAAGGCGTGTAGCGCGCCAGCGCCGACTTGCAGAAGTGCGGGTTGGCCGACAGGAAGTTGGCCGGCGTGGTGCCGGTGTTGGTGAAGTTGCAACGGCCACCGCCGGACATCAGGATCTTCTTGCCGACCTTGTTGGCATGGTCGATCACCTGCACCTGGCGGCCGCGCTGGCCAGCCGTGATTGCGGTCATCAGCCCGGCCGCGCCGGCGCCGATGACCACCACATCGCAACGGATGGTGCTCATGCCTTGGCGCGCTTGCGCCAGTTCGGGATCACGTCGAGCTGGATCTGGTCGTTGAGCAGCTGCAGTTCACCGTCCTGGATCAGCACGCTCCAGCGCATGGCGCGCTGGATCTGCTGGCCCCACAGTTCGACGAAGGCCCCGTCGAGGTCGACCACCGAAAGGTTGTCGAAGCGCGCCAGGCCCTTGCTTTGCTTGCTCCACCAGATGTCCGAGGCGTTGCCGCCGTAGTTCACCACCTGCACCTGGCGGCTGCGGTTGCTGGCCTTGCGGATGCGCGATTCGTCCGGATGACCCAGGTCGATCCACTGCAGGATGTCGCCGGTGTAGTCGTGTTCCCACAGGTCTGGTTCGTCATCGGTGCTCAGGCCGCGGCCGAATTCCAGGCGGTCGCCGGCGTTCAGCGCGAAGGCGAGCAGGCGCACCATCAGGCGATCGTCGGTCTCGGACGGGTGCTGGGCCAGGGTCAGGTTGTGGGTCGCGTAGTAGCCGCGATCCATGTCGCTGATCTGCAGTTCGGCCTTGCGGATGGTGGCGGTGAGGGCCATGGGGGGTCCGTGGACTAAAGACGACAATGATAGAGGTTTGCTCCAGGGGTGTCCGTTGCCGGTCTGTCTGCGCAGCGTCAACGGTGGCACTCTTGCGCTCTTTCCCGTGGCCGGAGTGGACGCCATGACCTTGCCCAGCCGCCTGCAGCTGCCACCCGGCCACTGGTCCAGCCTGCTCGATGGCCTGTGCGCGCGTTTCCCGCGCATCGACCGTGCGCAATGGCAGGACCGCTTCGCCCGAGGCCGCGTGCAGGATGCGCAGGGCAGGGCACTGGCGCCGGACATGCCTTGGCAGGTGGGGCTGGAAATCCAGTACTTCCGCGAGGTGGCCGACGAGCCGGTGATTCCCTTCGCCGAGACCATCCTGCATCTGGATGCGCACCTGCTGGTGGCCGACAAGCCGCACTTCCTGCCGGTGACGCCGGCCGGTGGGTATGTACGGGAAACCCTGCTGTCGCGCCTGGTCGCACGCACCGGCAACACCGAACTGGCGCCGCTGCACCGCTTGGACCGGCTGACCGCCGGCCTGGTGCTGTTTTCCACCCAGGCAGCCACGCGTGATGCCTATCAGCGGCTGTTCCGCGAGCGGCGCATCGGGAAGACCTACGAGGCGCTGGCACCGGCGCTGCCGGGGCTGGAGTTTCCGCTGCAGCGGGACAGTCGTCTGGTGCCGGGGGAGCCGTTCTTCCGCATGGCCGAAGTGCCGGGCGAGCCCAATGCCCGCAGCCGGATCGAGCTGATCGAGGCCGAGGGGCCGGTCTGGCGCTACCGGTTGCGGCCGGAAACCGGCCGCAAGCACCAGCTGCGCGTGCATATGGCGATGCTGGGCGCCCCCATCGAGGGCGATGACCTGTATCCGCAGTTGATGCTGCGCCCGGATGAAACGGTCGAGGCGCCCCTGCAGCTGCTGGCGCAGGGGCTGGCCTTCGACGATCCATTGAGTGGGGAGCCCAGGCGGTTCAGCAGCCAGCGTCGCCTGTGCCTGCCCGGCCAGAGCGGGTAGGGTCGTTCAGCGAACCGGGCGTCGCGCCAGCCAGCGGTCCAGCTCGGCCGCGAACAGCTGCCGGTCGCGCGGGCCCAGCGGCGGTGGGCCCCCGGTCTGCACCCCGGCGCCGCGCAGCTCTTCCATGAAATTGCGCATCGACAGCCGCTCGGCCATGTTGTTCGGCGTGTACAGCTGGCCGCGTGGGTTCAGCGCCACCGCCTTCTTCTCCAGCACCAGAGCGGCCAGCGGGATGTCCTGGGTGACCACCAGGTCACCGGCGGCGACCCGCTCGACGATGGCGCTGTCGGCCACGTCCAGGCCCTGGGGGACCTGGATCGAGCGCAGCCAACGTGAGGGCGGGGTCCGGATCCACTGATTGGCGACCAGGGTCAGCTCGATCCCAACGCGTTCAGCGGCACGGAACAGGATGTCGCGAATGACGGTGGGGCAGGCGTCCGCGTCTACCCAGATGCGTGGGAGAGCGGGTTCAGCTTGGGTTTCAGCTTCAGTCATTTACCCAGTGTAGGGTAGGAAAAACCTGAATGGGGACTCGGGGTTAGGCTTGATCGGCTGCCAAGCCTTGTCACGCCTAGCGGGCAGGGTTTGCCCATGAACGTCCGGGCTATCGCTTTTTGCAGAAAACACGCGTATCGTTCGACCCACTGTGTTTGCTAGGGTCACCGTGAATCGTGGCCTGGTGCAGTTGATCTCACGATCCGCTCATCGATCCGCTTTACCAACGCCTGCAACTCAGTCTCGGCCCCGATACCCGGTGGCTGCGATTTTTTTCAACATGTGTTTCAGGAGTTAGTCAAATGTCTGACCGTCAGACCGGCACCGTCAAGTGGTTCAACGACGCCAAGGGCTTCGGCTTCATCACCCCGGAAAGCGGCCCGGACCTGTTCGTGCACTTCCGTGCCATCCAGGGCACCGGCTTCAAGACCCTGCAGGAAGGCCAGAAGGTTACCTTCATCGCCGTCCAGGGCCAGAAGGGTATGCAGGCTGACCAGGTGCAGGCGGTCTAATCCGTCTGCTACCGTTTGGTAGCCAGAACGCCGGAAGCGAAAGCTTCCGGCGTTTTTTATTGCCCGCTGTTTTGTAGGGTCGAGCTTGCTCGACTGCGTTTGAAAGCAGTCGAGCAAGCTCGACTCTACAAAAGGCATGCAGCCGGGCGGGCTAAGATCAGATGCATCCTCCCATCGCGGAACCGTCCATGCGCATCGTCCACCACCTGGAAAACTCCCGTTCCCTGCGCGTGCTGTGGATGCTGGAGGAGCTGGGGCTGGACTACGAACTGCGCCGCTATCCGCGCGATCCGAAGACGCTGCTGGCGCCGCCGGAGCTGCGCAACGTGCATCCGCTGGGCAAGTCGCCGGTACTGCAGGATGGCGAGCTGGTACTGGCCGAGTCCGGGGCTATCCTCGACTACCTCGCTGACCGTTACGACACGCAGCGCCAGCTGTCGCCGTCACCGATGCCGGCCGATGGCGCCGAGCGCATCGCCTACCGTTATTGGCTGCACTACGCCGAAGGCTCGGCGATGCCGCCGCTGCTGCTGACCCTGGTAATGGGCCGCATCCGCAACGCGCCGATGCCGTTCTTCGCCCGTCCGATCGCGCGCAGTATCGCCGACAAGGCCGAACGTGGCTTCATCGGCCCACAGCGGCGCCTGCACCTGGACTGGATGGAGCGCCGCCTGGCCGAAAGCCCGTGGTTTGCCGGTGAACGCTTCAGCGCGGCCGACATCCAGATGAGCTTCCCGATCCAGGCTGCGGCCGCGCGCGGAGGTGGTCTCGACGACAAGCCGGCACTGCGTGGCTTCCTCAAGCGTATCGGTGAGCGACCCGCCTACCAGCGTGCCGAGGCCCACGGCGGCCACCTGCAGGCGCTCAGCGGCAATTGAGGAGGGCGGCCGTCGCCCCCATCTTCAGCACCATGGATACCGACAGCCCCCGTTTCGACAACCGCCTGCTGCAGACCCTGCCGGGCGATCCCGAATCCGGCCCGCGCCGGCGCGAAGTGCTGGGTGCGGCCTGGTCGCCGGTGATGCCGACCCCGGTGACGGCGCCCACGTTGCTGGCCTGGTCGCCGGATGTTGCCGCGATGCTTGGTTTCGATACCGCTGAAGTCGAAAGCGAAAGCTTCGCGCAGGTGTTTGGCGGAAACGCGCTGTACGCCGGCATGCAGCCTTGGGCGGCCAACTACGGCGGCCATCAGTTTGGTCACTGGGCCGGCCAGCTCGGCGACGGTCGCGCGATCTCGCTGGGTGAACTGGTCGCGCCCGATGGCCGTCATTGGGAGCTGCAGCTGAAGGGGGCGGGGCCGACGCCGTACTCGCGCGGCGCCGATGGTCGCGCGGTACTGCGCTCGTCGATCCGCGAGTTCCTGTGCAGTGAAGCGATGCACCACCTTGGCGTGCCGACCACGCGTGCGCTGTCGCTGGTTGGTACCGGCGACGACGTGGTGCGCGACATGTTCTACGACGGTCATCCGCGTGCCGAGCCCGGCGCCATCGTATGCCGCGTGTCGCCGTCGTTCCTGCGCTTTGGTTCCTTCGAGCTTCCGGCATCGCGCGGGGAAACCGCACTGCTGCAGCATCTGGTGGATGCCTGCATCGCCCGCGACTTCCCCGAACTGCATGGGCAGGGTGAGGCGCTGTATGGCGACTGGTTCGCGCAGATCGCGGTGCGCACCGCCGAGATGATCGCGCACTGGATGCGCGTCGGCTTCGTGCATGGCGTGATGAATACCGACAACCTGTCCGTTCTTGGTCTTACGCTCGACTACGGTCCCTATGGCTGGGTCGAGGATTTCGATCCGGACTGGACGCCGAACACCACCGATGCCCAAGGCCGGCGCTATCGTTTCGGCACCCAGCCGCAGGTGGCGTACTGGAACCTGAGCCGATTGGCACAGGCGTTGTCACCGTTGTTTGCCGATGTCGAACCGTTGCAGGCTGGATTGGCTGCATACCAGTCCACCTTCGTGGCCTGCACGCGCCGCGATGCCGCAGCCAAACTCGGCCTGGCTGCGGCCGACGATGACGACCTGCAGCTCTACCTGCGCTGGCAGCAGATGATGCAGGACGGGGGTATGGACATGACCCTGGCCTGGCGTGCGCTGATGCGTATCGATCCGGCGGCACCGGATGCGGCGCTGCTGGATGCGGTGTACTACGACGAGGCGCGCCAGCAGGCGGTGCAGGCGCCGTTGCAGCAGTGGCTGCAGGACTACGCGGCACGGTTGCAGGCCGATCCGCTGTCGGCCACTGAGCGCACGGCGAGGATGGCCGCGGCCAATCCGCTGTACGTGCTGCGCAACTGGTTGGCGCAGGAAGCCATCGACCGCGCCGAACAGGGCGACCTCGGCGGTGTTCATGCGTTGCAGGACGTACTGCGTGATCCGTACATCGAGCGTGCCGGGCTGGAGCATTTCGCCGGCAAGCGCCCGGCGTGGGCAGACAACCGTGCCGGCTGCTCGATGCTGTCCTGCAGTTCCTGAGGGTGGGTTTCGGCAGGGCTGCGCCCTGCACCTGCAGAGGCCAGATCAAAAGCCAAGGCAAGAGCTGGCTTCCGTGGTTTGGCGGGGTGGTGTCGGAGTGCGGGGACGCCGCAAGTACGTCCCTGTAGGCTTGGCAGCCGCATCCATGCGGCTGACACCCCGCACTCCGACACCGCCCCACCTCTGACAGATTCCGGCGGCTGTTGGTAGGTGTCGACCTTGGTCGACACGGTAGATCCACGCCATGCGTGGATGCTCTTCGTTCAATTTTCGGAATATTGGATTTCGATGAAGATTCATCCACGCATGGCGTGGATCTACAGAAAGCAATGCCCGACAGATCGCAGAAATTTGTCGAAGGCGGGGTGGGTCCGGTTGCGGGGGCGTGAGCCGCATGGGCCCGAGGCATGCCTCGGGCGGGTTGGGGAGGACGCCCAACCCCGGTCTTGCCATGTGCGCAGGACAGCGCACACGAGCAAGCGGCGACCGAGCTTACATGGACGTACTTGCGGCGTCCCCGCACTCCGACACCGCCCCGCCAAGCCACGGAATTCGCTATTGCTCTGGCGTTTGACCTGGCCTCTGCGGGTGCAGGGCGCAGCCCGGCCGAATACCCCCAACAGGCAGGCGGCGCCCGGAACAGGTAACCTATGCCGCCATCAGATAGCCAATGTGACATGACCGACGCCATCGTCGCTCCGCAGTGGGCCTCCCGCCTGCGCGACATCGCCGACTTCCCCAAGCCCGGCATCCTGTTCAAGGACATCATGCCGCTGCTCGCCCACGGCGAGGACTTCCGCGGTGCCATCACCGCGATGGCCGACCGCTGGCGCGACCAGAAGCTGGACGCGGTGATCGGTATCGAATCGCGTGGGTTCATCCTCGGTGCCGCGATGGCGCTGGAGCTGGGCGTCGGCTTCGTGCCGGTGCGCAAGCCGGGCAAGCTACCGGGCCAGGTGCTGCGCGAGGAATACACGCTGGAATACCGCAGTGACTGCATCGAAGTGCACGCCGACGCGCTGCCGGCCGGGGCCCGCGTGGCGATCATCGACGACGTGCTGGCCACCGGCGGCACGCTGGTCGCTGCGCTGTCGCTGGTGCGCCGCCTGGGCGTTGACGTGGTCGGTGCCGGCGTACTGGTCGAACTGGACGGCCTTGGTGGCCGCGCCCGTTGGGAAGCGGATCTGCCGCTGTACACCGAACTGGTGTTCTGATCGAAGGGTGGGTGCCAACCAAGGTTGGCATCTACCAGAGCGAATGGCTTGGAGCCGGTAGTTGCCAACCTTGGTTGGCAGCGCCTTTCGCGACTGGCGCCACGGATGGGCCAACCAAGGTTGGCCACTACCAGGTCAGATCGTTGCCAACCGTGGTTGGCAACGCTGCTTCAGTCACATCATCCGCACGCGGAAACGACGGCCCTTGATCTTGCCGGCTTCCAGCTTCGCCACGGCCTTGTTGGCCTGCTCACGCGCGATCGCCACATAGGAGCGGGTCGGGAAGATCGCGATCTTGCCGATGAACTTGCTCGACAGGCCGGCATCACCGGTCAGTGCACCGAGGATGTCGCCCGGGCGCAGCTTGTCGGTCTTGCCGCCGTCGATGCGCAGGGTACGCATCGCCGCCTGCGGGAGTTCGGCCGGGCGCGAAGTCGCCAGCGGCGTCTTCTGCCAGTCCAGCGGCTGCCCCATCTGCGCTTCGATGGCTTCGGCACGGGTCTTCTCGCGGCCGGCCACCAGGCTGATCGCCAGGCCACTGGCACCGGCACGGCCGGTACGGCCGACGCGGTGCTGGTAGCTTTCCACGTCGGTCGGAAGCTCGTAATTGATCACTGCCGCCAGCTCTTCCACGTCCAGGCCACGTGCGGCCACGTCGCTGGCCACCAGCACGTTGCAGCTGCGGTTGGCCAGCAGCAACAACACTTCCTCGCGGTCGCGCTGTTCCATGTCGCCATGCAGAGCCAGTGCGGAGAAGCCGAACTGCTGCAGTGAGTTGGCTACTTCGTCCACGTCCTTGCGGGTGTTGCAGAACACCACCGCCGATTCCGGCGTGTACTTCAGCAGCAGGCCAGCCAGCGCCTTCTGGCGGTGCGCCGGTTCCACCTCGCAGAACAGGTGGCGGATCGCCGGAGCCTGGTCGGCACCCTCCACGGTCACTTCCACTGCGTCGCGCAGCAGGTCACGCGCCATGGCGCGGATGCTGTCGGGGAAGGTGGCGGAGAACAGCAGGCTCTGGCGGTCCCTGTGGGTGCGGCCGGCGATCTCGCGGATCGGCTCCTCGAAGCCCATGTCGAGCATGCGGTCGGCCTCGTCCAGCACCAGCGTGCGCACCGCGCCCAGGTTCAGCGCGCGCTTGCGTGCCAGCTCCTGCACGCGGCCGGGGGTGCCGACCACCACGTGCGGGTCATGGCCTTCCAGCGAGGCCAGCTGCGGACCCAGCGGCACACCGCCTACCAGCAGCAGCAGCTTCAGGTTGGGGATGCCGGTGGCCAGCTTGCGGATCTGCTTACCGACCTGGTCGGCCAGTTCGCGGGTCGGGCACAGCACCAGCGCCTGCACGCGGATCAGGCTGGGGTCGATGGCCTGCAGCAGGCCCAGGCCGAAGGCGGCGGTCTTGCCGCTGCCGGTCGGCGCCTGTGCGATCACATCGCGGCCATCCAGGATGGCCGGCAGGCTCTGCGCCTGCACGGGGGTGAGGGTGGTGTAGCCGAGGGCATCCAGGCCGGGCTGCAGGGCCGGGCTCAGCGGCAGGGTCGAGAAGTCAGTCATGACGCATTGTACCCGTCCGCGCGGCCGGCCCCGTCCTGGGGCCTTCATCCATGTGGGTGCCGACCTTGGTCGGCACGCTCCCGCTCAGCCCAGCACCGCCAGCACGCCCTGGTGGATCGCCAGGCCTCCGAACAGCAGCCAGGCAAACAGGATCAGCGCCAGCAGCAGCGGCTTCAGCCCGGCCTGGCGCAGCGCCGAAACGTGGGTGGTCAGGCCCAGCGCGGCCATCGCCATCGCCAGCAGCACAGTATCCAGCTGCACCAGCCCCGCCTGAAGGCCGGCCGGCAGCAGATGCAGCGAGTTGAACCCGGCCACCGCCACGAAACCAAAAGCGAACCACGGCACCACGATGCGCGCCTTGCTGCCGTCGGCGCTGGCCTTGCCGCCACGCGCCAGCCACAGCGACAGTGCCACCAGGAACGGCGCCAGCAGCATCACCCGCACCATTTTGGTGATCACTGCGGTATCGGCCGCCGCTTCGTTGACCGCGCGGCCGGCCGCCACTACCTGTGCCACTTCATGCACCGTCGCACCAGTGAACAGGCCGTACTGCTGCGCGTCCATCGCCAGCCAGCCGTGCGACTGCACCAGCGCATACAGGGCGGGATACAGGAACATTGCCAGCGTGCCGAACACCACCACCGTCGACACCGCCACCGTGACCTGTGCCGCGCGGCCGCGCACCACCGGCTCGGCGGCCATCACCGCTGCCGCACCGCAGATCGCGCTGCCGGCACCGATCAGCATCGCCGCCTCGCGTTCCATCTTGAACACGCGCATGCCCAGCCAGCAGGCCAGTCCGAAGGTGCTGGCGACCACCAGCACGTCCATCAGCACGCCGGTGACGCCGACATGGCCGATGTCCTGGAAGGTCAGGCGCAGGCCATACAGCACGATGCCGGCGCGCAGCAGCCAGTGCTTGGAGAAGCCCACACCGGCTGCGCTGCTCGGCGCCAGCCGCGGGTAGAGGGTGTTGCCGACCACGATGCCGGCGACGATGGCCACGGTCAGCGCACTCAGGCCGTGCGCCTGCAGCCAGGGCAGCTCGGCCAGATACAGCGATGCCGCCGCGATCAGGCCCACCAGCAGCAGGCCGGGCAGACGCGGCTGCCAGCGTTGGCGCAGGGCGGGCAGGGACCAGGGGGAGAGAGCGGGGGCGTTCATGGCAGGAGCAGGGCTGGGGTGACGTGGCAAGCGTGCGCGCCAGACGATGACCTGTAAAACGAATAATATGGGTGAAACCTACCTATCAAGCGGGTAACAGCCATGCGCCTCACCTTGCGCCAGCTTCAGGTCTTCGTCGCCATCGCCGATCACGGCAGCACCACCGCCGCCGGCCAGGCCATCGCCCTTTCACAGTCGGCCAGCAGCGCCGCCCTGCAGGAGCTGGAAGCGCACTTCGGCACGCCGCTGTTCGACCGCATCGGCCGCCGCCTGGCGCTGAACGGCCACGGCCGCGCCCTGTTGGAACCCGCGCGCACGCTGCTGGTCAACGCCGCCGACCTCGAGCGCCAGCTCGCCGCCGGCGGTGACCCGTCGCAGGGCGCGCCACTGCGGCTGGTGCTGGCCGCCAGCACCACCATCGGCAATTACCTGCTACCGCCGCGCATTGCCGAACTGCTGCGGCAGGCGCCGCAGGCGGAAGTCGACCTGCGCATCGACAACAGTGCCGGCGTGGTCGCCGCCGTGCAGCGACTGGACGTGGACGCCGGCCTGATCGAAGGCCCGTGCCACGAGCGCGGCCTGCAGGTCACGGCCTGGCAGCAAGACCCGTTGGTGATTGTGGCTGCCGCCGAGGCCCCCGCGCGCTGGTCGCTGGACGAACTGCGCCGCGCACGCTGGCTGCTGCGCGAACCGGGCTCCGGCACCCGCGAAGCGGTGGAGCAGGCCTTGTTGCCGCACCTGCGCGGCTTCGCGCAGACCCTGCAGCTGGGCAATACCGAAGCGATCAAGCAGGCCGCCATCGCCGGACTGGGTCTGGCCTGTCTTTCCCGTCATGCGCTGGAAGAGCCGCTGGCCCTCGGCCGCCTGCGCGTGCTTGAGACCCCGTTGCCCGCCCTGCAGCGCACCCTGTGGCTGGTACGTCACCCCGGCAAGCAATGGCTGCCGGGGTTGCAGGCGTTGTTGGGGGAGGTGGGGTAATCCATCAGAACCCCAGTTGATTCCATCCATCGACAGGCCTTGCAGCGCTCATCCACGCATGGCGTGGATCTACCGTGCCGACCAAGGTCGACACCCACCAGAGCAGAATGCCGTTCCGACAGATCGCGATGAACTGTCAGAGGCGGGTCGGTGTGGGGCTGCAGGACCGTTGGCGCCATGGATGGCGCCATCGAGCCCCCAGGGACGGGTTTACGGCGTGTCCTGCAGCCCCACACCGACCCGCTTGCCACCGTAAGCCGCTTTTGACGTTGCTTTGGCCGCGGCCGTTGCCTCTGCGGGTGCCGGGTGCAGCCCGGCCGACGCCCCCAACCGGTACAATGGCGGGATGCCTCTGATTACCCTACAGAACGTCGACTTCAGCGTCGGCGGCCCGTTGTTGCTGGAAAAGGCCGAACTGTCGATCGAGCCGGGCGAACGCATCGCCCTGATCGGCCGCAACGGCGCCGGCAAATCCACCCTGCTCAAGCTGCTGTCCGGCGACCACAAGCCCGATGACGGCGAAGTCCGCGTGCAGCAGGGCGTGCGTGTCACCCGCCTGGAGCAGGAAGTGCCGCACGGCGCTGCTGGCTCGGTGTTCGACGTCGTCGCCGATGGCCTCGGCGAACTGGGCCAGTGGCTGGCCGAGTTCCACCACCTCAGCCATGCCGAAGTGTTCGATGGCGAAGCCCTCGGCAACGTGCAGGCCAAGATCGACGCCGCCAACGGCTGGGGCCTGGACCAGCGCGTCAGCGAAACCCTGACCAAGCTCGACCTGGACGGCGAGGCCGAGTTCGGTCGTCTGTCCGGCGGCATGAAGCGCCGCGTGCTGCTGGCCCGCGCGCTGGTGTCCAGCCCCGACGTGCTGCTGTTGGACGAACCGACCAACCACCTGGACATCGAGGCCATCGACTGGCTCGAAGCGTTCCTGAAGGGCTGGAGCGGCAGCGTGGTGTTCGTCACCCATGACCGCCGCTTCCTGCGTGCACTGGCCACCCGCATCGTCGAGATCGACCGCGGCCAGGTCACCAGTTGGCCGGGCGACTGGGCCAACTACGAGCGCCGCCGCGAGGAACGCCTCAACGCGCAGGCGCAGGAAAACGCCCGTTTCGACAAGCTGCTGGCGCAGGAGGAAGTCTGGATCCGGCAGGGCATCAAGGCCCGGCGTACCCGTGACGAAGGCCGCGTGCGCCGCCTGAAGGCGATGCGCACCGAACGCTCGCAGCGCCGCGACCTCAGCGGCAACGTCAAGATGGAAGCCGCGCAGGGCGTCAGCTCCGGCAAGAAGGTCATCGACGTCAAGGACATTTCGTTCGCCTTCGGCGAGCGCACCATGGTCCGCGATTTCAGCACCACCATCCTGCGTGGCGACCGCATCGGCCTGATCGGTCCCAACGGCAGCGGCAAGACCACGCTGTTGAAGCTGCTGCTGGGCGAACTGCAGCCGGCCAAGGGCGAGGTCAACGCGGGCACCAACCTGCAGATCGCCTATTTCGACCAGTACCGCGCGGTGCTGCGCGAAGACTGGAGCGCGATCGAGAACGTGGCCGAAGGCCGCGATTTCCTCGAGTTCAACGGCAAGCGCAAGCACGTGCATGCCTACCTGCAGGACTTCATGTTCACCCCGGAACGTGCGCGTGCGCCGATCACCCGCCTGTCCGGCGGCGAACGCAACCGCCTGCTGCTGGCCAAGCTGTTCGCGCAGCCGTCCAACCTGCTGGTGATGGACGAACCGACCAACGACCTGGACGTGGAAACCCTGGAGCTGCTGGAAGAGCTGCTGGGCGAGTACACCGGCACGCTGCTGCTGGTCAGCCACGACCGTGACTTCATCGACAACGTGGTGACCTCCACGCTGGTGATGGAAGGCGATGGCGTGATCGGTGAGTACGTCGGTGGTTACAGCGACTGGCAGCGCTATGCGGCCAGTCTGGCGACGCCTGCTGCGGCCCCGGCAGCCAAGCCGGCGGTCGCTGCACCGGCCGCCACGGCCGCTGCTCCGGCTGCGCCCAAGCGCAAGCTGGCCTACAAGGAAGCGCGCGAACTGGAGCAGCTGCCGAAGACCATCGAGAAGCTGGAAGGCGACGTCGAAGGGCTGACCTCGGCGATGAACGACCCGTCGTTCTACACCCGCAGCAGTGCCGAAGTAACCGCGCACACCCAGCAGCTGGCCAAGGTGCAGGCCGAGCTGGATGCCGCGTACGCGCGCTGGGAAGAGCTGGAAGGCTGAGCGTCTGCCACGGCCGTCTCGCCCGGCGGGCGGCTGTGGCTTTTGATCTGATTCCGCCTTGAAGCGAGCCGAGCACCGCAGGTCCGGCGAGGGCGAAGAGGCGCGGGTGTCTGAGCGTAGCGAGTTCCCGCGCCGTCCCTCGGTGGGCCGAGGAGCGCAGGGTACCGGTGCGCAGCATCGGCTCGCGGACGGCGGAGCGTTTCTTTTGGTTACTTTTCTTTGCGCGCAAAGAAAAGTAACACCCATGAACGCCTCAGATTGCAGCAGTCATGATCCGCGCAGCGTGGTCATTTGACCCCGTGCAAATCCCGCAGCTGGCTCGGCCGGCTGCCGAAATACGCCGCCAGATCGGCGATGTCCTGATCGCTCAGGTCCTTCGCCTGCGGCGTCATCAGCGCATGCTGGCGGTCACCGGCACGGTAGGCCTGCAGCGCATGCGCCAGGTAATCACCGTACTGCCCACCCAGCTTCGGATAGGTCGCATCGATCGGCGCGTTGCCGTCGGCGCCGTGGCAGTCGATGCAGCTCTGGTTGGTGGCCTTGCTCTTCACCTTGGCGCGGGCTTCACCGGCGGCCTCGCGGCCCGGTGGCAGGCCGGCAGAGGATGAAGAACCGTGTTCGCCGCTGGCATGGCCCGGGTCGGCGGCGGATTTCTCGCTGTTTTCCACCTGCGACTGTGAACAGGCGGCCAGCAGCAGGGCAACGGACAGGGCGATGGCGTGACGCATCGGATGCGCGGCTTTCGACATGGGCGGGCCTTACTTGACGGTGGACAGGTAAACAGAGAGATCGGCGATCTCCTGTTCGCTGAAACTCATCGACTGCGCCTGCATCGTCGGATGCCGGCGCTTGCCCTGGCGGTATTCGGTCAGGGCCTGGGCCAGGTACTGCTGGGTCTGGCCGCCGATCTTCGGCACCCGGTAGCTGGGGTAGGCGTTCTTGTAGCCGGTGATGCCATGGCACCCCTGGCAGGTATAGGCCAGGACACGGCCATTGTCGAAGTTGCCGGTGGGGGCGGCAGGCGCCGGGGCAGCGGCGGGAGCCGGGGCCGGGGCGGGTGTGGCAGGAGCAGGAGCGGGCTGTGCGGCGGCCCCAAGGGGCAGGAGGACGGCCAGAGCGAGACAAGCGGCGAGCGGCTGCGGGCGCATGGTGTCGTTTCCGGGGATTCGGGTCTGGTCGTTCCGGCGTGGGGTACGGAACGCCCCGAGTATAGCCCCAGGTTTCATCTAGCTGAAATGGGGGGCGGGCCGACCAGTGGCACGAAGACACCATGACCTTTGGGATATGGTGTTGCCGTGAAGTGGTGCATTACTTTGCTACCACACCTGTCCACGCATCCTCCAGGGATCTGACGATGTCGCACCCAACCTTCCTGTCCGGCCGTCGCAGCGGAATCTGCGCTGCCGCACTGCTGATCTCCACCTCCCTGCTGCTGGGCGGTTGCGCCGCAGGGCCCAATTCCGAAGCCAAGGCCGCCGAGACCAAGGAGGAGAAGAAGGTCGATGCGGTCCCGGTCGAAGTGGCCGTGGCCAGCCACCGTGCTGTCGCGGCCAGCTACACCGGTACCGCTGCGCTGGAACCACGCGCCGAGTCGCAGGTGGTGGCCAAGACTTCCGGCGTGGCGCTGGCGGTGCTGGTTGAAGAAGGCCAGCGGGTCACCGCCGGGCAGCCGCTGGTACGTCTGGACCCGGACCGCGCTCGGCTGGCCGTGGCGCAGAGCGAAGCGCAGATGCGCAAGCTGGAAAACAACTACCAGCGCGCGCAGAAACTGGTGGGCCAGCAGATGGTCAGCGCCGCCGACGTCGACCAGCTGCGTTACGACCTGGAAAACGTACGCGCGCAGTACCGCCTGGCCACGCTGGAACTGTCCTACACCACGGTGGTGGCGCCGATCTCCGGCGTGATCGCGTCGCGCTCGATCAAGACCGGCAACTTCGTGCAGATCAACACGCCGATCTTCCGCATCGTCGACAACTCGCGGCTGGAAGCCACCCTCAACGTGCCCGAGCGCGAGCTGGCCACCCTGCGCGCTGGCCAGCCGGTGACGCTGGCCGCCGACGCGCTGCCGGGCCAGAGCTTCACCGGTACGGTCGATCGCATCGCGCCGGTGGTGGATTCGGGCAGTGGCACGTTTCGCGTGGTCAGCGCCTTCGACGGCGCCGCGCACGCGCTGCAGCCCGGCATGTTCGGTCGCATCCGCATCGATTACGACCAGCGTGCCGATGCGCTGGTGGTGCCGCGCCTGGCGCTGCTCGACGATGGTGAGCCGGCGGTGTTCCGGGTGCGCGAAGGCAAGGTCGCACGCGTTCCGGTCAAGCTGGGTTACGCCGAGGGCCCGTGGGTGGAGATCCGTGATGGCCTGGCGGCCGGTGATCAGGTGGTCACCGCCGGCAAGGTCGCCCTGCGTGACGGCACCGCAGTACAGGTGATCGCCGATCCGAAGGCAAAGGCGAAGACGGTCGCAGCATCGGCCAAGCCGGCAGACAAGGCCGGGAGCAAGCAATGACCGCCCCGGGCCACGACCACGGTGCCTCGCCGGCGAGCGACGGCGCCGCCGCCGCCGCCAGCATGCGCGGCGGTCTGGTGGAATTCGCCACCCGCCGCCGCGTGACCATCGCCATGTGCACGGTCACCCTGCTGCTGTTCGGCCTGATCGCGCTGGGCAACCTCAAGGTCAACCTGCTGCCCGACCTGAGCTACCCGACGCTGACCGTGCGCACCTATTACACCGGTTCGGCGCCGACCGAAATCGAAACTCTGATCACCCAGCCGGTCGAAGAAGCGGTCGGCGTGGTCAAGAACCTGCGCAAGCTGAAGTCGGTCTCGCGCACCGGCCAGAGCGATGTGGTGCTGGAGTTCGCCTGGGGCACCAACATGGACCAGGCCAGCCTGGAGGTGCGCGACAAGATGGAAGCGCTGAACCTGCCACTGGAGGCCAAAGCGCCGGTGCTGCTGCGCTTCAATCCGTCCACCGAACCGATCATGCGCCTGGTGCTGTCGAACAAGGTGGCGCCGACCAGCGATGCCGATGCGATCCGTGAGCTGACCGGCCTGCGCCGCTATGCCGATGAAGACCTGAAGAAGAAGCTGGAGCCGGTCAGCGGCGTGGCGGCGGTCAAGGTCGGTGGCGGCCTCGAGGACGAGATCCAGGTCGACATCGACCAGCAGAAGCTGGCCCAGCTGAACCTGCCGATCGACACCGTCATCAAGCGCCTGAAGGACGAGAACATCAACATCTCCGGCGGCCGCCTGGAGGAGGGTTCGCAGCGCTTCCTGGTGCGTACCGTCAACCAGTTCGCCGATCTGGAGGAGATCCGCAACCTGCTGGTCACCACCCAGGCGTCGAACGGCAGCGCGGCCGACTCGGCGTTGCAGCAGATGTTCAACATCGCCGCGTCGACCGGTTCGGCGGCAGCCATCGCGGCGGCATCGGCGGCGCAGAGCGCATCGTCCGGCGGTGGTTCCAGCGTGGTCGCCAACGGTGTGCCGGTGCGCCTGAAGGACGTGGCCACCGTGCGCCAGGGCTACAAGGAGCGCGAAGCGGTGATCCGCCTGGGCGGCAAGGAATCGGTCGAACTGGCGATCTACAAAGAAGGCGACGCCAATACCGTGTCCACCGCCGAAGCGCTGCGCAAGCGCCTGGAGCAGATCAAGGGCACGTTCCCGTCCGACGTCGAGATGACCACCATCGAGGACCAGTCGCGCTTCATCGAGCACGCCATCGCCGACGTCAAGAAGGATGCAGTGATCGGCGGCCTGCTGGCGATCCTGATCATCTTCCTGTTCCTGCGTGATGGCTGGAGCACGTTCGTGATCAGCCTGTCGCTGCCGGTCTCGATCATCGCCACGTTCTTCTTCATGGGCCAGCTCGGCCTGAGCTTGAACGTGATGTCGCTGGGCGGTCTGGCACTGGCCACCGGCCTGGTGGTGGATGACTCGATCGTGGTGCTGGAGAGCATCGCCAAGGCCCGCGAGCGTGGCCTGGGCATCCTGCAGGCGGCCATCGCCGGTACCCGCGAAGTGAGCATGGCGGTGGTCGCCTCCACCCTGACCACCATCGCGGTGTTCCTGCCGCTGGTGTTCGTCGATGGCATCGCCGGCCAGCTGTTCCGCGACCAGGCGTTGACCGTGGCGATCGCCATCGCGATCTCGCTGCTGGTGTCGATGACCCTGATCCCGATGCTGAGCTCGCTGAAGGGACGGCCGCCGCTGGCGTTCCCGGAAGAAGCGCCGAACGAACCGTGGCAACCGCAGAACCGCTGGCAGAAGCCGGTGGCACTGGGCCGTCGTGGTGCCGTGGCGACCGCGCGCTGGAGCTTCTACGCGCTGGCTTGGCTGGTGGTGCGGGTGTGGCGTGGCGTGGTGGCGGTGGTCGGCCCGGTGATGCGCAAGGCCAGCGATCTGGCGATGAAGCCCTACGCCGGCGCCGAGCGTGGCTACCTGCGCCTGCTGCCGAGCGCACTGGCGCACCCGGGCAAGGTGCTGGGCGTGGCCACGATCATCTTCGTGGCGACCATGGCGCTGGTGCCGATGCTCGGTGCCGACCTGATCCCGCAGCTGGCGCAGGACCGTTTCGAGATGACGGTGAAGCTGCCGGCCGGCACGCCGCTGAAGCAGACTGATGCACTGGTACGCGAGCTGCAGCTGGCGCACGGCAAGGGCGAGGGCGTGGCGTCGCTGTACGGTGTCAGCGGCAGCGGCACCCGCCTGGATGCCAGCCCCACCGAGAGCGGCGAGAACATCGGCAAGCTGACCGTGGTGATGGAAGGCGGCGGCAATGCGCGTACCGAAGCCGAGATCACCGAGCGCCTGCGTGACACCATGGGCCAGCATCCGGGTGCACAGGTCGATTTCGCGCGGCCGGCGTTGTTCAGCTTCTCCACGCCGCTGGAAATCGAGCTGCGCGGGCAGGACATGGCCACGCTGGAAGTGGCCGGCCAGCGCCTGGCGGCGATGCTGCGCGGCAATGCGCACTACGCCGATGTGAAGTCGACGGTGGAAGAGGGCTTCCCGGAAATCCAGATCCGCTTCGATCAGGAACGCGCAGGTGCGCTCGGCCTGACCACCCGCCAGATCGCCGACGTGGTGGTGAAGAAGGTGCGCGGCGATGTCGCCACCCGCTACAGCTTCCGTGACCGCAAGATCGACGTGCTGGTGCGTGCACAGGAAGGCGACCGCGCCAGCGTGGAGAGCATCCGCCGGCTGATCGTCAATCCGGGCAGTACCCGTCCGGTGACGCTGGACGCGGTGGCCGAGGTGGTGGCTACCACCGGCCCCAGCGAGATCCATCGCGCCGACCAGACCCGGGTGGCGGTGGTGTCGGCCAACCTGCGCGACATCGACCTCGGCGCGGCCATGCGCGAAGTGCAGCAGATGGTCGCCGAGCAGCCGCTGGGTGCGGGTGTCGGCCTGCACATCGGTGGCCAGGGTGAGGAGCTGGCGCAGGCGGCGAAGTCGTTGATCTTCGCCTTTGGCCTGGCGATCTTCCTGGTCTACCTGGTGATGGCCTCGCAGTTCGAATCGCTACTGCACCCGTTCGTGATCCTGTTCACCATCCCGCTGGCGCTGGTCGGTGCGATCCTGGCGCTGATGCTGACCGGCAAGCCCATCTCGGTGGTGGTGTTCATCGGCCTGATCCTGCTGGTCGGCCTGGTCACCAAGAACGCGATCATCCTGATCGACAAGGTCAACCAGCTGCGCGAGGCTGGCGTGGCCAAGCACGAGGCACTGGTGGAAGGTGCCCGCTCGCGCCTGCGGCCGATCATCATGACCACGCTGTGCACGCTGTTCGGCTTCCTGCCGCTGGCGGTGGCGATGGGCGAGGGCGCCGAAGTGCGCGCACCGATGGCGATCACCGTGATCGGCGGCTTGCTGGTGTCGACCCTGCTGACCCTGCTGGTGATCCCGGTGGTGTACGACCTGATGGACCGTCGCGGCGATGCGTATTACCGCGAACGTGGCCGCAAGCATGCCGGTGAGATCGAGCCGGGTGCAGCGGGCAGCGCGGCGGGTGTGGAGGAACCGGCATGAGTGTGGCCGAGTTCTCCATCCGCCGTCCGGTCACCACCATCATGTGTTTCGTGTCGCTGGTGGTGATCGGCCTGATCGCTTCGTTCCGGCTGCCGCTGGAAGCGCTGCCGGACATCTCCGCGCCGTTCCTGTTCGTGCAGATTCCGTACACCGGCTCGACCCCGGAGGAAGTGGAGCGGACCATCATCCGCCCGGTCGAGGAATCGCTGGCGACGATGACCGGCATCAAGCGCATGCGCTCGTCGGCCACCTCCGAGGCGGCGCTGATCTACATCGAGTTCAGTGACTGGGACCGTGACATTGCGATAGCCGCTTCCGATGCACGCGAGCGCATCGATGCGATCCGCAGTGACCTGCCTGACGACCTCCAGCGCTACAACGTGTTCAAGTGGTCCAGCAGCGACCAGCCGGTGCTGAAGGTGCGCCTGGCCAGCACCACCGACCTGACCACTGCGTACGACATGCTCGATCGCGAGTTCAAGCGGCGCATCGAGCGTATTCCCGGCGTGGCCCGCGTCGACATCACCGGCGCGCCGCCAAACGAGGTGGAGATCGCCATCGATCCGAACCGGCTCAACGCGCATGGGTTGAGCATCAACGAGCTGAGCGAGCGCCTGCGCACGCTGAACTTCTCGATCTCGGCCGGACAGATCGACGACAACGGCCAGCGCGTGCGCGTGCAGCCGGTGGGCGAGATCACCGACCTGCAGGAAATGCGTGACCTGGTGATCAACGCCAAGGGCCTGCGCCTGGGCGACATCGCCGATGTGCGCCTGAAACCGGCGCGGATGAACTACGGGCGGCGCCTGGACGGCAACCCGGCGGTCGGCCTGGACATCTTCAAGGAGCGCAGTGCCAATCTGGTGGAGGTGTCGCGCGCGGCACTGGCCGAGGTTGAATCGATCCGTGCCGAAGCGTCGATGCGCGACGTGCAGATCAAGGTGATCGACAACCAGGGCAAGGCGGTGACCTCCTCGCTGCTGGAACTGGCCGAGGCCGGTGCGGTCGGCCTGATCCTGTCGATCACGGTGCTGTTCTTCTTCCTGCGCCACTGGCCGTCCACGCTGATGGTGACCCTGGCCATTCCGATCTGCTTCACCATCACCCTGGGCTTCATGTACTTCGTCGGGGTGACGCTGAACATCCTGACCATGATGGGCCTGCTGCTGGCGGTGGGCATGCTGGTCGACAACGCCGTGGTGGTGGTGGAGAGCATCTACCAGGAACGCGAGCGCATGCCGGGGCAGCCGCGGCTGGCCTCGATCATCGGCACCCGCAACGTGGCCATCGCGCTCAGTGCCGGTACGCTGTGCCACTGCATCGTGTTCGTGCCGAACCTGTTCGGCGAGACCAACAACATCAGCATCTTCATGGCGCAGATCGCGATCACCATCTCGGTCTCGCTGCTGGCCTCGTGGCTGGTCGCGGTCAGCCTGATCCCGATGCTGTCCGCGCGCATGGCCACGCCGAAGCTGGTGCACTCGCAGACCGGCGTGATCGCGCGCCTGCAGCGGCGCTACGCGACACTGCTGGACTGGTCGCTGCGCCATCGCGGCTGGAGCCTGCTCGGCATCGTGCTGGTGGTGCTGGTCAGCCTGGTGCCGATGAAGCTGACCAAGGTCGACATGTTCGGTGGTGACGGCGGCAAGGACATCTTCATCGGCTATATGTGGAAGGGCGCCTACACCTACCGGCAGATGTCCGAGGAAGTGGCGCGGGTGGAGAACTGGATCGACGCCAACCGCGAGCGCCTGCACGTCAAGCAGGTGTATTCCTGGTACAGCGAGCAGGAAGGCAGCTCCACCGTGGTCACCCTGGACGAAAAGTACGCCAAGGACATCAAGGCGCTGCAGGAAGAGCTGCGCAAGGGCCTGCCGAAGTCGGCCCGCACCGACTACTTCGTCGGCAACCAGGGCGGCGATGGCGGCGGTGGCGGCAACCAGGGCGTGCAGGTGCAGCTGGTCGGCGACTCCAGTTCGATGCTGCAGGAGATCGGCCAGGAAGTGGTACCGCTGCTGGCCCAGCGTGCCGAGCTGCGCGATGTGCGCATCGACAACGGCGAAAAGGGTGGTGAACTGAAGGTGCGCGTCGACCGCGAGCGCGCCGCCGCATTCGGCTTCAATGCCGAGCAGGTAGCCAGCTTCGTCGGCCTGGCCCTGCGCGGTGCACCGATGCGCGAGTTCCGCCGCGGCGACAACGAAGTGCCGGTATGGGTGCGCTTCGCCGGTGCCGAGCAGAGCAGCCCGGAAGACCTGGCCGGTTTCAGCGTGCGCACCGGCGATGGCCGCAGCGTGCCACTGCTGAGCCTGGTCACCGTCGACGTTGGTTCGTCCGCCACCCAGATCGGACGCACCAACCGCCAGACCACGCTGACCATCAAGGCCAACCTGGCCGAGAAGGTCACCGCGCCGGATGGCCGCAAGGCGATGGAGTCGGTGCTCAAGCCGATGAACTTCCCGGCCGGCTATGGCTTCACCTTCGATGGCGGTGACTACGGCAACGACGACGAAGCGATGCAGCAGATGGTGTTCAACCTGCTGATCGCGCTGGTGATGATCTACGTGGTGATGGCGGCGGTGTTCGAGTCGCTGCTGTTCCCGGCGGCGATCATGAGTGGCGTGCTGTTCTCGATCTTCGGTGTGTTCTGGCTGTTCTGGATCACCGGTACCTCGTTCGGAATCATGTCCTTCATCGGCATCCTGGTGCTGATGGGCGTGGTGGTGAACAACGGCATCGTGATGATCGAGCACATCAACAACCTGCGGCGCGGCGGCATGGGACGCACCCAGGCGCTGGTGGAGGGCTCACGCGAGCGATTGCGGCCAATCATGATGACCATGGGCACGGCGATCCTGGCGATGGTGCCGATCTCGCTGACCAGTACGCAGATGTTCGGCAATGGCCCGGAGTACGCACCGATGGCGCGCGCGATTGCCGGCGGCCTGGCGTTCTCGACCGTGGTCAGCCTGCTGTTCCTGCCGACCATCTATGCGGTGCTGGATGACCTGCGCAGTGCGGTCACGCGACTGATCCGGCGTGCGCGCGGTCTGGAGATGGTGCCGGGTACCCCGGTGTAGTGGTCGAGCTTGCTCGACCGTAATGCACGACAACGTGTTGTGGTGTGGGGGAGGCCGGTCGTAGTGGGGCGGCCTCCCCCTTTTTTTGATGTTCTGCGCAGAGCATGCTCGGCCGATCTTTGCGGTCGGCGTAAAGCGTGCCAACCAAGGTTGGCACCTGCCGGTCGCGCGCGCGGACGCCGTGCGGCCGGTAGCGCCGGGCCATGCCCGGCGGGGCGTTGCAATCAACCGGCGACCTTGCCCCACACCTTGAACGTGGTCAGCCACAGGCCGAGCATGCTGCCGATGTTGGTCAGCATGAAGGTCAGCACCACGCGGGTGACGCGGTTGCGATACCAGCCCTTCAGGCTTTGCGCATCGTCGCGCAGCTTCAGGAAGTCCTCATACGCCGGCTTGCGCAGGCGCGCTTCCACCAGCGCCGAGAATGCGCCGGTCGGGATGCTCAGGCGGAACGGCTTGAACGGCGCCACCGCGATCGCGGTGAGGATGCTCAGCGGATGGCCGCTGGCCAGCAGGCAGCCCAGGCCGGCGAGGCCGCCGGTATACATCGCCCAGGTTGCCAGCAGTTCGGTGCCCACGCCCAGGCCACCGCGGTAGAAGCCTACGCCGATGCCGGTCGCCACGATGGCCAGGATGCCCAGCGTGAACCACGGAATGTTGCGCTTCTTCGGCACCGCTTCCAGCTCGGCGCGCAGCGGTGCCGGTGCTTCGGTGTCGGTTTCCAGGTAGCGGGCCAGCCCGGCAAGGTGACCGGCACCGACCACTGCCAGCACCTCACGCTGCTGCGGATCGTGTTCTTCGCGCAGGCGCGTGGCCATGTAGCGGTCACGCTCGCCGATGATGGTCTCGTACAGCGCCGGGCTCTCGCTGGCGAACTCGCCGAAGCTCGACTCCAGCATGTCGCCCTGCTTGAGCTTCTCGATCTCGTTTTCGCCCACTTCCTCGGATGAGAACAGACCTGCGCCAAGCCCGGCGACCAGCTTCAGCTTGCCGAAGAAGCCCAGCCGTTGCGAGGCACGGCGGAAGGTCAGGCCGACTTCACGGTCGATCAGGTGTACCGGCAGGTTGCGCTCGCGCGCCAGTTCCACCGCGCGCTTCAGTTCGGCGCCCGGCTCGATGTCGAGCTGTTCGGCCAGGCGGCGCTGGTACGCGGACAGGGCCAGGTTGGCGGCGAACAGGGCCACGCGGCCCTTGCGGATCACTTCGACCAGATCGAGCTTGGCCAGTGTGTCCGGATCGCTCAGCGCCTGCAGGCGCTGTGGGTCCAGTTCAACGGCAACGGCATCGAAGCGGCCGCTGTCGATGGCTTTTTCCACCGCCTCGACGCTGGCGCGGGAGACGTGGGCAGTGCCCAGCAGGGTATAACGCACGCCGTCGCGTTCAACAACGCGTACCGGCTGGCCGGCGAAGAGGTCGTCGCCGGTCTCGGGAAGGGTTTCGGTCATGGGTTCATTCATTGGAAGGTGCAGTGTCGGCGCCATCGCCGAGCGCGCGCTGCATCTGCACGGTATCCAGCCAGCGGCCATGCTTGCGGCCGAGGCCACGGAACACGCCGACCAGCTCGAAGCCGAAGCGTTCGTGCAGCTTGATTGAAGCGGTATTGGTCGGCTCCCCGATCACCGCCACCATCTGCCGGTAGCCACGCGCCACGCAGGCGTCGATGAGGGCCTGGAGCAGGCCGGTGCCCACGCCCTGGCCCTGGAAGCGGGCATCGACGTAGACCGAGTTTTCCACGGTCCACTGGTAGGCGATGCGGGTGCGGTAGGTGTTGGCGTAGGCATAGCCGGCCACCTGGCCGTCGATCTCGGCGACCAGGTAGGGGAAGCCACGGTCGATGATGTCGCGCATGCGGCGCAGCATCTCGGACGCGTCGGGGATGTCGTACTCGTAGGTGTTGACGAAGTCGGTCACTTCCACCGCGTAGATCGCGGTGATCGCGGCGATGTCGGCCTGGCCGGCATCACGGATGAGGACGGCCATGCGCGGGCTCCGGCTCAGTCGATGTAGCGCTTGAGCAGGTCGCCGTACGCGTCGATGCGGCGATCGCGCAGGAACGGCCAGATGCGGCGCACGTGCTCGCTGCGCTGCAGGTCGACATCGCACAGCAGCACGGTGGCGTCGGTGCCGGCTTCGGCCAGGAATTCGCCCTGCGGGCCGAGCACGTGGCTGTTGCCCCAGAACTGGATGCCCGATGCGCCCAGCGGCGAGGCTTCATGGCCGACGCGGTTGCAGCTCAGCACCGGCAGGCCGTTGGCCACGGCGTGGCCGCGGTGACTCAGCACCCAGGCGTCGCGCTGGCGGGTCTTTTCGGCCTGCACGTCGTCCGGGTCCCAGCCGATCGCGGTCGGGTACAGCAGCAGTTCGGCGCCGGCCAGCGCCATCAGGCGTGCCGCTTCCGGATACCACTGGTCCCAGCACACCAGCACGCCGAGGCGGCCCACCGAGGTATCGATCGGCTTGAAGCCGATGTCGCCCGGGGTGAAGTAGAACTTCTCGTAGAAGCCCGGATCGTCCGGGATATGCATCTTGCGGTACTTGCCCAGCAGGGTGCCGTCCTTCTCGAACACCACGGCGGTGTTGTGGTACAGGCCCGCGGCGCGGCGCTCGAACAGCGAGCCGACCAGCACCACGCCATGCTTCTTCGCCAGCGCGCCGAGGCGCTCGGTGCTCGGGCCCGGGATCGGCTCGGCCAGGTCGAACTCGTCCACCGATTCGTGCTGGCAGAAGTACGGGCCGTTATGCAGTTCCTGCAGCAGCACCAGCTTGGCACCCTGCGCAGCCGCCTCGGCCACGCGTGCTTCGATCACCGCCAGGTTGGCGGCGGCATCACCGTGGTTGCGCTCCTGGATCAGGGCGACGGTAAGGGGGCTGCGCGAGTTCATGCGGGGCGTTCCTGCGGGGGAAAACCTGCATGTTAGCGCGGATGGGCGGCGACGGCGTGTCGCGCGCTGA
>NZ_JAOECR010000056.1:0-27471 GCF_029836955.1 Stenotrophomonas sp. GD04054
TGGATGGGTTTACGGCGTGTCCTGGATCGGCTGGCCTGCAGCCTCCCCACGGAGAAAGGAGGCGCTGAAACACAGGCCGGCCGTCAGCCTTCCATCTGCTCCAGCTCCTTGCCCTTGGTCTCGCGCACGCAGCGGACCACGAAGAAGATCGAGAGGATCGCAACGACAGCGTAGATGCCGTAGGCCCCGGCCAGGCCGATGCCGGCCAGCAGCATCGGGAAGGTCACGGTGATCGCGAAGTTCGAGGTCCACTGCGCCGCACCGGCAACGGCCAACGCCGGGCCGCGGATCTGGTTCGGGAACATTTCGCCCAGCATCACCCACATCACCGGGCCCCAGGACATGTTGAAGAACACCACATAGACGTTGGCCGCAACCAGCGCCAGCCGGCCCATGCCATCGGACAGCTGCAGCCGACCATCGGCCAGGCTGCCGCTGGCAAACGCCACCACCATCAGCACCAGCGCCACCGACATGCCAACCGAGCCGATCCACAGCAGCGGCTTGCGCCCGATGCGGTCGATCAACAGCACCGTCAGGAGGCAGGCGCCGATGCTCAGCGCGCCGGACAGCACGTTGATCAGCAGCGCGTCGCTTTCCGAGAAGCCCACCGCCTGCCACAGCACCGCGCCGTAATAGAACACCACGTTGATGCCGACCAGCTGCTGGAACATGGCCAGGCCAATGCCTACCCAGAGGATCGGGCGCAGCTTGCCGGTGACCGTGTCTCGCAGGTCGCTGAAGCGCGGCTTGTGCTGATCCTGGGCCAGGCTGGCTTCGATCTCGGCCTGCTTGGTCGCCGCTGCCGCCTCGCCGTACAGCCGCGACAGTACCGCCCTCGCCTGCTGCTGACGCCCCTTCAGGACCAGGAAGCGCGGGCTTTCCGGAATCACCAGCAACAACAGCAGGAACAGCCCGGACGGCAGCGCCTGCATCCAGAACATCCAGCGCCAGGCCTCATGGCCCAGCCATAGCGGCTCGGTTGACGCCCCAGCAGCTCGGGCCAGCAGGTAATTGCTGAGGAAGGCGGCGAACAGGCCGCAGATGATCGCCATCTGCTGCACCGTGGCCAAACGCCCGCGATAGCGCGCCGAGGCCACCTCGGCAATGTAGGCCGGCGACATCACGCTGGCCGCGCCCACCGCGAAGCCGCCGAGCACGCGTGCGGCGATGAACAGCCAGGAAGCGTGAGCGGCACCGGCGCCCAGCGCCGAGACCAGGAACATCAGTGCCGAGGCAATCAGCACGCCACGACGGCCCAGGCGATCCCCCAGCCAGCCGGCCAGGAAGGCACCGATCGCGCAGCCCAGCAGCATCGAGGCGACTTCGAAACCGAGCGCCGCCTCGCTGGAGTTGAAGGCCTGGCGCAGGCCGTCGACCGTGCCATTGATGACACCACTGTCGAAGCCGAACAGGAATCCACCCAGCGTGGCCACGCAGCTGATCAGGACGATGAATGCAGTGTTCTCACCACCATGGGAGGCGATGTTGGGCTGGGCTGGGGACATGAACGATCCTGCTGGGAAGGGGTCCGGCCATCCAACGCAGCCGGCTGACCCGCAGCGTCGCACAGGCCTCACCCTGCCGCCAACGACCACCACGGCCGCGCCTGCCAGACGCCCGATTTCCGCCCCGCGCCGACACCGGGGGCCAACCTGTTCTAGAATTGGCGGGTTCAGGAATCGATCCACCCCCAGCCCATGCCCTTTGTCGTCACCGAAAACTGCATCAAGTGCAAACACACCGATTGCGTGGAAGTATGCCCCGTGGATTGCTTCCACGAAGGCCCGAACTTCCTGGTGATCGACCCGGATGAGTGCATCGACTGCACCCTCTGCGAACCGGAATGCCCGGTCAACGCGATCTTCCCGGAGGACGATGTTCCTGCCGGCCAGGAGAGCTTCGTCGCCCTTAACGCCGAGCTGGCGAAGGAGTGGCCGGTACTGACCGTGCGCAAGGACCCGCCCGCCGACGCCGGCGAATGGGACGGCAAGCCGGACAAGCTGAAGCTGCTGGAGCGCTGAGAAGCGCCTATTGCCGCAACGAAAAGGGCGCCTATGGCGCCCTTTTTCGTTGCTCGGCAGATAGCATCCGCGCGATCCGATAGCTGCCAACCGCAAGATCCGGTAGCTGCCAACCGCAGGATCCGGTAGGTGCCAACCTTGGTTGGCACAGAAGCGCCGACCAAGGTCGGCCTCTACCCGGGCACGTGCGGACCTGGGCCCGCACCCACCCGACCGGCCCTTACTGGGCCAGCTTTGCCTTGAGCGCGGCGATCAGCTTCACCGGCGCTTCTGCAGTTGCCGGCAGGCCACGCGGGTCGACCGCGGAGATGTAGGCGCCGGCATCGACGGCGACCACGCGGACCAGGAAGTTGCTGCCTTCGTAGGCCACGTCATACGAGCCCAGCAGCTGCGCGCGGCTGGCGATGGTCACGCCTTCCACGCCTTCCAGCGCGGTGCCGACCTTGGTGAAAGCCTCGTCCTTGCCGCCGGCAATGGTGAAACCGGTGTTGCCCACGGCCGGGGCCGCAGCCACCGGGGCCGCCGGCTTGGTCGCCGAGGCAAGGGTCGGCACCTTGTTGTCACTGGTAGCGTTGGGCAGGTTCAGGTCCGGCGGCACTTCCAGCGGACGCATTTCCGGGGCCAGGGCGTAGTCGCCCTTGACGCCACGCTTGAAGCAGCCGGTGGTGCCGGCGGCAACGGCCACCGCAAGCAGGGCGTAGGACAGCACGCGGACGGTGGATACGGATTGACGCATGTGAATCTCCTGGGTCAGACCAAGACGGAAGGTCAGTGGCTGGAAAGGGCTTCGAGGGCGGCGATGTCGCCGGCAAGATGATCGGCCGCCGGATGGTGCGCCGCCGACAGCGGCAGCAGCGGCAGGCGCAGGTCGTGACCGATGCCGATACGGCGCAGCAACGCCTTGACCGGAATCGGGTTCGGCTCAACGCCGCAGAAATCATGGAACGGCTGCAGGCGCGCATCCCAGGACCCGGTGGCTTCGTGGTCGTGGGCGGCAGCCAGCTCGCACATCCGGCGGTAGGCGCCGGGCAGCACGTTGGAGCCGACCGAGATCAGGCCATCGATACCGGCCTGGATCGAGCGCGCGGCCGTACCGTCGTCGCCACTGAACACGGCAAACTGCGGGCTGCGCAGGGCGAGCAGCGCCTGCACCCGGCCGGTGTCACCCACCGCCTCCTTGATGCCGACGATGTTGGGATGGCTGGCCAGTTCGGCCACGGTCTCCGGCTGCATGTCGCACCCGGTACGGCCGGGCACGTTGTACAGCACGACCGGTAGCCCGCCCTGGTCGGCAACCGCGCGGTAGTGGGCGATCAGGCCAGCCTGGGTCGGCCGCACGTACGGCGGGGTGACCACCAGCGCGTGGCTGGCGCCAAGCGCGGCGGCACGGCGGGTCTGTTCGATGGTCTTGGCGGTGCCCGACAGGCCGGTACCGGCCATGACCGGGATGCGGCCGCCGATGCGCTCGACCGCGCTGGCCAGCAGCAGGTCGTACTCGGCATCGGTGAGGGTCGCTGCTTCACCGGTCGAGCCGGCTACGACAACGCCATGGACGCCACCTTCCAGTTGCAGGTGCAGCAGGCGCTGCCAACCGTCGGGATCGAGGGCGCCGTCGGCCCGGAACGGGGTCGCCAGCGCGGTGATGAGGCCGGAAAGGGACAAGGACGTGCTGCTCTTGGCTGGAAAGGGAAAACGCCCGCCACGAAAGGCCGGGGGCGACCTGAATGTTACTTGCGGCGCGAAAGCACGGGCAAGTATGCTGGACACCGGTGGATCCCCGCCTCTGGCGGGCATTCAGACTAACGCATGCATTACCCGGAATCGCCTTGACCGACACCACCCCGCGCCCCGCGCCGAGCGAAAACCACCTCCTGATCAACGCCTACACGACGCATCCGGAGTCTCCCCTGCTGTCCGTCACCCGCCGCATTGCCGACAGCGGCTGCAATCTGGTGGACGCACGCCTGGCCACGGTCGGCCGCGATGTCTCGGTCACCGCCCTGGCCACCGGCTCCTGGGACTCGGTGGCCAAGCTGGAAGCGATGCTGACCCGGCTGGAGCGCGAAGAGGGCCTGAAACTGGTCTGGTACCGCACCGCCGCCAAGCAGGCGCAGTCCAACCTGCTGCCGTACATCGTCGAAGTGATCGCCGCCGACAAGCCGGGCATCCTGTTCCAGCTGGCCGATTTCTTCGACCGCCAGGGCATCACCATCGAGAACCTGCAGAGCACGCGCTACCGCGCCATGCAGACCGGTGCGGAGATGTTCAGCGCGCAGGTCACCATTGGCGTGCCAGCCAACATGCACATCGCCGCGCTGCGCGACGATTTCCTTGAATTCTGCGACCACCTGAACCTGGACGCGATCATGGACCCGATGAAATTCTGATTCTTCGCGCGCCTCTCACGGGCGCGTGGCGTTTCATGCAATTGTCGTAGAAAGAACCCAGGCTCGACAGAAGGACCTCATGAACAACGGCGATACCCTGGACAGCACCACCCTCTCCCTGCCGCTGGCGCTGTCCGGTGGCGAACAGGCCACTCTCGGCGACTACGCCGGCCACTGGCTGGTGCTGTACTTCTATCCCAAGGACAGCACCCCCGGCTGCACCACCGAAGGCATCGACTTCAACGCACTGCTGCCGAAATTCAAGAAGGCAGGCGCGGTGGTACTCGGTGTCTCGCGCGACTCGGTGAAGTCGCACGACAACTTCTGTGCCAAGCAGGGCTTCAACTTCCCGTTGGTCAGCGATGGCGACGAAGCGCTGTGCAGCGCCTTCGACGTGATCAAGATGAAGAACATGTACGGCAAGCAGGTACGTGGCATCGAACGCAGCACCTTCCTGATTTCCCCCGACAGCCGCATCGTGCAGTCCTGGCGCAAGGTCAAGGTTGCCGGCCATGCCGATGCCGTTCTCGCCGAACTGAAGGCCTCCCAGTCCAAGTGAGTCCCACTGCCTACTGTGTCTGCCATCACCCTGCCCCGCAGCAGGCCGTGGTGGTTTTTCCCTGTCCGTAACCAGGAATCGACGATGACCCGAGGCAAGCGCATCTACGTGCTGGATACCAACGTGCTGATGCACGATCCCACCGCGCTGTTCAAATTCGAGGAGCACGACGTCTACCTGCCCATGCAGGTGATCGAGGAGCTGGACAACGGCAAGAAGGGCACCTCCGAAGCGAGCCGCAACGCCCGCCAGGTGAGCCGCTTCCTCAACGAGCTGGTGCAGGAATCCGGCCTGGACAACCTGGCCGACGGCATTCCGCTGCAGCGACCCAATGGCCTGCAGCTGCGCGGCAAGCAGAGCGCCGGCAAGCTGCGCTTCCAGACCAGCCATTTCGACGCCGGCAAGAGCTTCGGCAAGGTCATCCCGGACAACGCCATCCTCGGCGCGATCCTGGCGCTGAAGGAAGAAACCCCGGACCTGCCGGTGGTGTTCGTCTCCAAGGACATCAACCTGCGGATCAAGGCCGCGATCGCCGGCATCGTGTCCGAGGACTACGAGAACGACCGTGCGCTGGACGATTTCAGCCTGCTCTACACCGGCGCCACCGAGCTGCCGGAAGACTTCTGGAAGCGCCACGGCGATGACCTGCGCAGCTGGAGCGACAAGGGCCGCACGCATTACGAAATCCTGGCGCAGGATGGCGAGGAGTGGTACCCGAACCAGTACGTCTACCTGCCTGGCGAAGATGAAGTCGAGCTGCGCGTCAGCCGCGTGGTCGGCGACGGCAAGGTGGTGCTGTCACTGGTCGATGATTTCCGCCACGGCAGCCACGCCGTGTGGGGCATCAGCGCACGCAACCGAGAACAGAACTTCGCGCTCAACGCACTGATGGATCCGGAGATCGACTTCGTCACGCTGCTGGGTACCGCCGGCACCGGCAAGACCCTGCTGGCGCTGGCCGCCGGCCTGGCGCAGACGATGGACCAGCAGCGCTACCGCGAGATCATCATGACCCGCGCCACGGTCAGCGTCGGCGAGGACATCGGCTTCCTGCCCGGCACCGAGGAAGAGAAGATGACGCCGTGGATGGGCGCACTGACCGACAACCTGGAAGTGCTCACGCACAACCAGGAAGGCGGCACCTGGGGGCGCCAGGCGACCAACGACCTGCTCGCCAGCCGCATAAAGATCCGCTCGATGAACTTCATGCGCGGCCGCACCTTCCTGTCGCGCTACCTGATCCTGGACGAGGCGCAGAACCTCACCCCCAAGCAGATGAAGACGCTGATCACCCGTGCCGGCCCCGGCACCAAGATCGTCTGCCTGGGCAACGTCGAGCAGATCGACACCCCGTACCTGACCGAGACCACCTCGGGCCTGACCTACGCGGTGGATCGCTTCAAAAACTGGCCGCATAGTGCGCACATCACCCTGCGCCGAGGCGAACGCTCACGCCTGGCCGATTACGCTTCGGAGGTGTTGTGAACCGCTGCACCCGCCTGCTGCTGCCCACGGCTGCGATCGCCCTCGCAGCCGTCCTGGGTGCCTGCACCACCACGCGCGGCCCGGCCAGCGTGCCGACCGCCGAGCGTACCGGCCAATCCTGGGTGGTCACCCGCCCGATCATCGCCGCGCAGGTGCTCGATACCTGCTCGCGCCCCAGTCCCGGCCGCGAGGCCGGGCGGGTCAGTGGTTACTGGGCGCCCAGCCGGCAGCAGATCGACCAGCTGGAAGCGCAGCTGTCGTCGCTGGAATCACAGGTACCGAAGGTGCTGGACTTCGACCGCCAGTACGTCGGCATCGAAAGCGCCGGCAAGCGTCTGATCTACATCAACGCCTTCCATCTGCCCGACGACAGCGGCATCAACCCGGCACGGGAAGCGATCCGCGTCTGTGACGGCGGCACGCAGTTCTGGGGCGCGGTATTCGACCCGGCCAGCAACACCTTCAGCGAGCTGCAGTTCAACGGCGGCTTCGGCGGGCCCTGAGGGGCCCCGCCGATGGGAATACGCCTGCCCACCTGGGTCTGGATCGGCGCGGTCGCGCTCTCGTGCGTGGCCGGCATGGTCAACGTGGTCGGCTTCCTCGGTTTCGAGCACCAGGCGGTCAGCCACATGACCGGCAGCACCAGCCAGCTCGGCATGGCGCTGGCCCAGGGCGACTGGCGCGCAGTCGGCCATCTATGGGGACTGTTGATCGCGTTCTCGCTGGGCGCGATGCTCAGCGGCCTGCTGATCCAGGACAGCGCATTGCAGCTGGGCCGCCGCTACGGCGTCGCGCTGGCGCTGGAATCGGCACTGCTGCTGGTGGCCATTCCGCTGTTCGAACAGCATCAGATCTGGGGCGCACTGGCCGCCGCCATGGCCTGCGGCCTGCAGAACGCGATGGCGACCACCTTCAGTGGCGCGGTGGTGCGCACCACCCACCTCAGCGGCATGTTCACCGACCTCGGCATCGGCCTGGGCCACCTGCTGCGCGGGCTGCCGCTGCAGGTACGGCGGCTGACCCTCAGCGGCCTGATCATCAGCGGCTTCCTCGCCGGCGGCATCCTCGGCGCCTGGTTGTTCATGCGCTGGCAATACGACGCCCTGCTCGCCCCCGCCCTGCTGACCGGCCTGACCGGGCTGGGTTATGTGGTGTACCAGCAGTGGGCGCGTTGGCGGCATTGAATCAAGGACATCCACGCATGGCGTGGATCTACCTTCCCCTGCGTGACCACGGCACAATCAACCGATGAGCCCGACCACTCCCGTTTCCGCCCTCACCATCGCCGGCTCCGACTCCGGCGGTGGCGCCGGTGTCCCTGCCGATCTCAAGGCCTTCGCCGCGCACCGCGTGCATGGCCTGGCCGTGTTCGCCGCGCTGACTGCACAGAACACCCGTGGCGTCACCGCCGTGCATGTGCCACCGATCGCATTCCTGCAGGCGCAGATCGAAGCCTGCTTCGATGACTTCGACATCCATGCCGTGAAACTCGGCATGCTGGCCAACGCCGAGGTGATCCATGCGGTCGCCGACGCACTGGAAAAGCATCGCCCGCCGCACGTGGTGCTGGACCCGGTGATGGTCGCCACCAGCGGCGCGCGCCTGCTGGAGGAAAGTGCGCTCAAGGCCATGCGCGAACGCCTGCTGCCGTTGGCGACGCTGGTTACACCCAATACCCCGGAAGCAGAACTCCTGATCGGCCGGAAGATCGGCAACGGCGATGACGCCGAACAGGCTGCCTCTGCCCTGCTCGAGCTCGGTGCCGGTGCGGTGCTGCTGAAAGGCGGCCACCTGCAGGAAGGCAACCGCGTGATCGATCGCTACTTCGACGGCGTCAGCAGCGAAGAATTCATCCACGCCCGCCTGCCGCTGGACGCACATGGCACAGGCTGCACGCTCGCCTCGGCCATCGCCGCGCAGCTGTGCAACGGCCTGAGCCTGGCCAATGCCTGCGAAGCCGGCATCGACTACGTTGCGCGCGGCCTGCAGCAGGGCTACGCGCCTGGCCGCAGCGAGGTGCTGGTACTCGATCACTTCGGCGCGGCACCGCACGCATGAGCCTGACGTCGAGCGTCCTCGCCGTGCAGTGCGACGACGGCCATCGCTACGAAGTGATCGCCTGCGTGCCTGCACAGCCCATCGCGCGCCTGCTGTGGCTGCCAGCGCTGGGCGTGGCCGCGCGTCACTACCTGCCACTGGCATTGGCGCTGGCGGCGAAGGGCGTGGCGGTCTACCTGCATGAGTGGCGCGGCAACGGCAGCAGCTCACTGCGCCCGTCGCGCACGCAGGACTGGGGCTATCGCGAGGTACTCGAACAGGATCTGCCGGCCAGCCAGGCCGTCCTGGCCGCAGCGGATGACGCCGCCGACGCCCTGCACTGGATCATCGGTGGACACAGTCTGGGCGGGCAGCTGGCCTGCGTGCATGCCGGCCGCAACCCGCAGCACTTCAACCGGCTGTGGCTGGCGGCCAGCGGCTCACCGTTCTGGCGTGGCTTCCCACCACCGCGCGGCTGGCTGCTGCCGCTGGTCTATCGTTTCCTGCCGTGGATCGCGCAACGCCAGGGCGTGCTGCATGGGCGGCGCCTCGGCTTTGGTGGCACCGAAGCGCGCGGACTGATTGCCGACTGGGCACGCGTTGGCCTGAACAACCACTACGCCGCGGCCGGCATGAACGAAGACCTCGATGCGCAGATGGCGCGCGTGCATGGCAGCGCACAGGCCGTATTGATGGAGCACGACTGGTTGGCACCGACCGGATCGATGCAGACGCTGCTGGCGAAGCTGCCGAATGTGGACGCGCAGCTGCGCGTGCTGTCCGCGCAGGAACTGGGCACGCGCGCCGATCATTTCGCGTGGCTGAAGGCGCCGGAGGCCGTAGCTGACAGCTTTTTCATTCAGTTGGATGAAAATTTTCACAAAACTGTTGACGGTACGCGCCGACATCCGCATAATTCCGCTCCTGTCGCAGGGCGCCCGTAGCTCAGTTGGATAGAGTACCTGGCTACGAACCAGGCGGTCGGGAGTTCGAATCTCTCCGGGCGCACCACTCGACAGGTTTTCAGCATCCGCCGCTGGAAATGCAGTAAAATTAAGCAGTAAGTTGATTGTGTACCGCGCGCCCGTAGCTCAGTTGGATAGAGTACCTGGCTACGAACCAGGCGGTCGGGAGTTCGAATCTCTCCGGGCGCACCATACACAGTCAGCACAACAAGTTTATGTAATTGGCGCCCGTAGCTCAGTTGGATAGAGTACCTGGCTACGAACCAGGCGGTCGGGAGTTCGAATCTCTCCGGGCGCACCATTACACCGAAACAGCAGGCCCCGGCCTGCTGTTTTTTTATGTGTGTTTTTCGGCAGGGCTGCGCCCTGCACCCCTGGTAGTGCCGGCCGCTGGCCGGCAACCTCAACAGCAAAACCAAAAGCAAAAGCAAAAGCTGGCATTCCGTGGGTTGGCGGGGCGGTGTCGGAGTGCGGGGACGCCGCAAGTACGTCCTTGTAGGCTTGGCAGCGGCATCCATGCCGCTGACACCCCGCAATCCGACACCGCCCCACCTTCGACAGGTTCACGCGGCTGTTGGTAGGTGTCGACCTTGGTCGACACATCTGTCAGATATCGAATGAATTCATCCAGGCATGGCGTGGATCTACCGTGTCGACCAAGGTCGACACCTACCAGAGCAGTACGCCGTTCCGACAGATCGCGGAAAGCTGTCGAAGGCGGGGTGGGTCCGGTTGCGGGGGCGTGAGCCGCACGGGCCCGAGGCATGCCTCGGGCGGGTTGGGCAGGACGCCCAACCCCGGTCTTGCCGTGTGCGCAGGACTGCGCACACGAGCAAGCGGCGACCGAGCTTACATGGGTGAGGGCGCTTTGCTTGCGAAGCACTGCTTCGCAAGCGCCCGAACGCACAGCCGCCAGCGGCTGGGCCGGGCCCCGGAGGGGAACTTGCAGCGGCCCCCGCAACCGGACCCACCCCGCCATCCCACGGATAACCCGCTGTTGCTGTTGCTTCGGCTGTTGCTGTTGCTTCGGCTGTTGCTGTTGCTTCGGCCGTTGCTGTTGCCTCTGCGGGTGCAGGGCGCAGCCCTGCAGACAACACCCCTCCCTGAGCATTCCGCGTAGTGGTTTGAGCGCCGCACACACGTCGACCACGGCACGCTATACGGCAACGGAACCGCCCGTCGTCCACCGAGAACCACCATGTCCCTGCGTCCCCTGCCGCTGCACCGCGCCCTGCTGTTGGCCCTGTCATCCCTGCCACTGGCCGCGCTGGCCGAAACCACGTCGCCTGCCCCCACCCAGCAGGTCCCAGGCGTCTACCACCAGCGCGTCGGTGCGCTGCAGGTCACCGCCCTGTTCGATGGCGTGGTCGCGCTGGGCCGGCAGGAAGTCGTGGACGTGCCGCCGACGCTGGTCAGCCGCCTGCTGGAAGGCCGTTACGTGCCCGAAGACAAGAAGGGCCTGCAGACCGCGATCAACGCTTTCCTTGTGCGCCAGGGCAACCACCTGACCCTGGTCGATACCGGTACCGCGCAGTGCTTCGGCCCCGGCCTGGGCCAGGTGCTGGGCAACCTGCGCGCCTCCGGCGTGGACCCGGCCGAGGTGGACGAGGTGCTGCTGACCCACGCCCATCCGGACCATCTGTGCGGCGTGCTCGACGCGCAGGGCAAGCCGGCCTACCCGAATGCCACGGTGTGGCTGTCCAAGGCCGATGCCGACTACTGGCTCAACCCGACCAGCGAGGCCACCGCGCCGAAGGGCGTGCGCTTTGCCTTCCCGCTGGCGCGCAACGCGGTAGCGCCCTGTCAGGCCAGCGGCCACCTGCGCACCTTCAGTCCCGGCGATGCCCTGCCCGGTGGCGCGGTGGCGATGGACACCCATGGCCATACGCCCGGCCATGTCTCCTACCGGTTCGACAGCCAGGGCCAGTCGCTACTGGTGTGGGGTGATGTGCTGCACTTCCACGCAGTGCAGTTCGCGCACCCGGAGGCGGCCTTCGAGGCCGATTCGGACCGCAAGGCGGCCATCGCCAGCCGTCGCGGCCTGCTGCAGCAGGCCACCGCCAACGGTTGGTGGGTGGCCGGTGCGCACCTGCCGTTCCCCGGTCTGGGCCATGTGCGTGGCGAGGGCAAGGCCTATGCGTGGGTGCCGGCGGAGTATTCGCCGTTGAAATGAGGTGCCGCCGGGCCTGGTGGCGTTGCCGGCCAGCGGCCGGCACTACCGGGCATCAGAGCGGTAGCGCCCGGCTGCCAGCCGGGCGACCGAAAATGCCTTATTCCAGCCCCAACCAGCCGCCGATGATGCCGCGGGCTTCGTCCACACCGGTGCGGGCCGCGCCAGAGAACACCTGCACGCTGACCGTATCACCGAAGGAGGAGTGCAGTTCCTTGCGCACCTTCTGCAGGGTCTGCATCTGCTGGCTGCGGCTCAGCTTGTCGGCCTTGGTCAGCAACGCATGCGCCGGCAGGCCACGCTGCACGGCATAGGCCAGCATCTGCCGGTCGTAGTCCTTCAGCGGGTGGCGGATATCCATCACCACCACCAGGCCCCTCAGCGCATTGCGGGTGCGGAAGTAGCGGTCGATGAAGGCCTGCCAGTGCGCCTGCAGGTCCAGCGGCACCTTGGCGTAGCCGTAACCGGGCAGATCGACCAGATGGGCTTCCGGGGTCACCTGGAAGAACACCAGCTGCTGGGTGCGGCCGGGGGTCTTGGAGACCCGGGCCAGGCTGTTCTGCCGGGTCAATGCGTTGAGGGCACTGGACTTGCCGGCGTTGGAGCGGCCCGCAAAGGCCACTTCGGCCCCCTCATCGGGCGGCAGCTGCCCCATGTTGTGGGCAGAGAGGTGGTATTGAGCGCGTTCGATGAGCAATGACATGTGCATAGGATCGCATGTTGTGGCACCGCGCGCCCGGCCGCGGGCCCTCCGCCGGGAAAATGCTGCACTGCTGCGTTGACCGTGCGCGGAAACGGCGTTGATAATCCGGACGATGCCGTGGCTGCCGCCCGGCCCGGTCCATACGGAGCTTTAGCATGCGCCACGCTCGCGTTCTTGCCGTATCCGCCCTTGCCACTGCCGTAGTCGTTGCCGCCGCTGCGTTCGCGCAGACCACGTTGACCCCGCTGCCCGACAACGGGCCGATCAACACCGCCTCGCTGGAGGTCGATTTCAGCAAGACCCACTGGGGCGATGCCAAGGCCGGCCAGACCAAGGCCTCGGCCTGCGCGGCCTGCCATGGCGCCGACGGCAATTCCACGGTGGAGATGTACCCGTCCATCGCCGGCCAGAGCGAACGCTACGTCGCCCAGCAGATGGCCCTGATCGCCAATGGACAGCGCAGCTCCGGCGCGGCGGTGGCGATGGTGCCGTTCGTGCAGAACCTCACCCCGCAGGACATGCGCGACATCGGCGCGTTCTTCGCCACGCAGAAGGCCACTGCCGGCATCGCCGATGACACGGCGGTCACCGACGGCCCCTACAAGGGCATGAAGTTCTACGAGATCGGCCAGCAGCTGTACCGTGGCGGTGACGCCAAACGCGGCCTGCCGGCCTGCATGGCCTGCCACGGCCCCAGTGGTGCCGGTAATCCGGGCCCGGCCTATCCACACATCGGCGGCCAGCAGGCCAGCTATGTCGCGCGCCGCCTGCAGGAATACCAGGCCGGCCAGACCAACGAGACCGACAAGGCGCACTTCCAGATCATGGCTGCGGTTGCGCAGAAGCTGAGCGAGCAGGAGGTGCAGGCGCTGTCGAGCTACCTGCAGGGCCTGCACAACAAGGCCGACGACGTGGCCGTTGCCACCACGCCGGCACAACCGGCTGCCGCCCCCTGACCACCACTGGTCGGCCCGGGTCGCCACGCCGGCCCGCGGCTGCGGTATGTTTCCTTCACGCCGGCGACCGCGCCGGCGTTGCTTTTTTCAACGGAGATGCGTGTCGATGAGGTTGATTTCCCGCCTGCTGTTGTCTGTGCTGGTGCTGCTGCCGCTGGTAGCCTGCGCCGCCACCCCCGCCAATGCCCCGCTGGTTGAAGGCAAGGACTACGAGCGCATCGCCCAGCCGGGCCCGTTCCAGCCGCTGGCCGGCAAGATCGAGGTGGTCGAGGTCTTCGGCTACACCTGCCCGCACTGCGCCCGTTTCGAACCGCAGCTGGAAGCCTGGGCAGCCAAGCTGCCGGCCGATGTGCGCTTCACTCCGGTTCCGGCAGCCTTCGGCGGCGCCTGGGATGCCTGGGCACTGGCCTACTACGCCGCCGACGAAGTCGGCGTGGCCAAGCGCAGCCATGCCGCCGTGTTCAAGGCACTGCACCAGGACGGCTCGCTGCCGATGCAGAACGTCTCGGCCGATGAGCTCGCCACCTTCTACAAGGCCTATGGCGTGACCCCGGACCGTTACCTGCAGGCCCTGCGCGGCGATGCCGTACAGAAGAAGGTCGATGCCGCCCGCGCGTTCGCCCAGCGCACCAAGATCCCCGGGACCCCGGCGCTGATCATCAACGGCCAGTACCTGGTCCGTGGCGACAGCTTCGACGACCAGCTGCGCATCGCCTCGGCGCTGATCACCCAGGCCCGCGCCGCCCGCGGCCGCTGAACCAACACCCACCACCGACACGGCGCTGTCGCCGCCGCGTGTCATCATTTCCCCCTGGCCGGCGCATGACGCCGGCCCCACCTTTCCAGATGCTGGAGACGTTTCCATGAAGATCCGTTACGCCCTCGCCCTCGCAGCGCTGCTGCCGATCCTGGCGGCCTGCAAGGCCGACGACGGCAGCACCAACACCACCGCGGCCCCGGCCGAACCGGCTGCAGCTCCGGCGACCACCGAACCGGCCGCTCCGGCAGCGGGTACCGAAGGCGCCGCCCCGGCCGCTGCCGAAGGCGAGAAGGCCGCGGCTGAATCCGCCCCGGCCGCTGCACCGGCCCCGACCACCACCGCACTGACCGGCCCGGCCCCGGTGGAAGGCGCCGACTACCAGGTGATCCCGAACGGCCAGCCGTTCCAGCCGGCCGCCGGCAAGATCGAAGTGACCGAGATCTTCGGCTATGTCTGCCCGGCCTGCGCCGCGTTCCAGCCGCTGGTCGGCCCGTGGAAGGCCGGCCTGCCGAGCGACGTGAACTTCGTCTACGTGCCGGCCATGTTCGGCGGTACCTGGGACAACTACGCCCGTGCCTTCTACGCCGCGCAGACCCTGGGCGTGCAGGAGAAGACCCACGAAGCCCTGTACGCTGCCATCCATTCGCAGAAGACCCTGAAGGGCGAGCGCGGCACCGATTCGGTTGACGACATCGCCAAGTTCTACGGTGCCTACGGCGTGGATCCGAAGCAGTTCGCCGCCACCATGGGCAGCTTCGCGGTGAATGCCAAGACCAACTCGGCCAAGCAGTTCGCCCAGCGCAGCCAGATCAGCGGCACCCCGTCGATCATCGTCAACGGCAAGTACCTGGTGAAGGGCAAGAGCTTCCCGGACATGCTGCGCATTGCCGACCACCTGATCGCCCGCGAACGCGGTGCGGCCCAGGCTCACTGATCCAAGAGAAGCGTTTCCCGGCCGTGAATTCCCCCCGTACACGGACCCTGCGCTTGCTGACGGCCAACATCCAGGCCGGCTCAAGTACCCGCCGCTACAGCGACTATGTGACCCGCAGCTGGTCACATGCGCTGCCGGCGGGCCGCAAGCGCAGCAGCCTGGACGCGATCGCCACCCTGGCGCGCGAACATGACATCGTCGGCCTGCAGGAGGCCGACCCGGGCAGCCTGCGCTCGGGCTTCACCAACCAGACCCACTACCTGGCCCAGCGTGCCGGCTTCAACTACTGGAGCCACCAGCCGAACCGGCGCATGGGCGGGGTCGCCTCCAGCGCCAACGGCCTGCTGAGCAAGCTGGAACCGGTGGAAGTGCAGGATCACGCCCTGCCCGGCCGCATCGGCGGGCGCGGCGTGCTGCTGGCCAAGTTCGGCGACGGCGCCGATGGCCTGGCGGTAGCGGTAGCCCATCTGTCGCTGGGCGCGGGTTCGCGGATGTCGCAGCTGGGCTTCATTGCCGAGCTGCTGTCCGACCATCCCAACGCCGTCCTGATGGGCGACTTCAACTGCCTGGCCGAACGCCCGGAAATGCAGGTGCTGTACCAGAAGACCCGGCTGCAGCCCCCCGGCTGCATCGTGCCGACCTTCCCCAGCTGGCGCCCCGATCGCGCCATCGACCACATCCTGGTCAGCAGCGGCCTGCAGACCCGCACCGTGGAAGCCGTACCGGCCGCGTTCTCCGATCACCTCGCCCTGGCGATGCAGATCGACGTTCCGGCCGACGCCCTGCGCTGACCGCTCCTGGTGGGTGCCAACCTTGGTTGGCACGCTCTCCGCCGGGCATGGCCCGGCGCTACCCCGCCTGCACCACTGGCACCTTCAGCCGCCGCGCGGTCATCGTGCTGCCCACCGAGGCCAGCACCGTGCAGCCGATCGCCAGCCACTGCAATCCATGCAAGTGCTCGTGCAGCAGCAGCATCGCCCACAGCGCGGCCACTGCCGGCTCCATGCTGATCAGGATGCCGAAGGTCTCCTTGGGCAGGCGCTTGAGCGCCATCATCTCCAGCGACATCGGGATCGCGCTGGAGACCAGCGCTACCAGCAGGCCCGCCGCCAGGATCTTCGGATCGAGCAGTGCGGCGCCGGCATGCACCACGCCCACCGGCACCACCACCAGCGACGCCGCCAGCAGCCCCAGCGACACCGAATGCCCGGCGTGCAGATGGCCGGCACGCTTGCCGAACACGATGTACAGGCCCCAGCACGCCGCCGCACCCATGGCATACAGCACGCCGGCCGGGTCCAGCGCCGGGCCGCCACCGATCGGCAACAGCAACAGCAGCCCCACCGCCGCGCAGCCCACCCACAGGAAGTCGATCGGTCGCCGTGATGACAGCATCGCCACCGTCAGCGGCCCGGTGAACTCGATGGCCACCGCGATGCCGAAGGGAATCGTGCGCAGGGCCATGTAGAACAGCAGGTTCATCAGGCCCAGGGTGAGCCCGTAGCGCAGGACGGTGATCGCATCCACGCGGCTGGTCTTCCAGCGCCATGGCCGCCAGAACAGCAGCAGCAACAGCGCCGAAAAGCCCACGCGCAGCGCGCTGGTGCCCTGGGCACCGATCAGCGGGAACAGGTGTTTTGCGTAGGAGGTGCCGATGGCCAGCGAGGTGACCGAGCCGAGCACCGCCAGCGCCGGCAACATCGGCGCGAGTCGTGAGGTCTGCATGCGCAAAGTCTATTGCGCCGGCGCCGAGCACTTGGCTCAATTGACGGCCCGTTCGTGCAACTTCTGCTCGCCATGGCCATCGCCCCCGTGCTCGACAGTTTCGACCGCGCCATCCTCGACCTGCTGCAGCGGGACAACACCCTGCCGCAGCGCGAAATCGCCGAGGCCGTGCACCTGTCCACCCCGGCCGTGCAGCGCCGCATCAAGCGCCTGCAGGACATCGGCGTGATCGCGGCCAATGTGGCCGTGGTCGCTGCGGCGAAGGTCGGGCGGCCGCTGACCATCATCGTCGAGGTGCGCGTGGTCAGCGAGCAGCGCGAACGCGTGGCGCCGTTCAAGCGTCGCGTGCAGGACGACCCGGCCGTGCAGCAGTGCTACTCGATCACCGGCGATGGCGATTTCCTGCTGTTGCTTTCGGCGGCGTCGATGGAGGAGTACGAGGCGATCACCGAGCGCTTGTTCGGTGGCGATGACAACATCGAGCGCTTCCGTACCTCGGTGGCACTGGGCACCTTGAAGCGGAGTTTCGAGGTCCCGCTGGCACCGGTTCTGTAGCGTCGAGCCATGCTCGACTGCGCTTTTACCGCAGAGCAACAGCCGTCGAGCATGGCTCGACGCTACAGTCGGAGACCATGAGCACTCCGTCCTCTCCTGCCGGTCGCCTGCGCCGCTGGCTGCTGCGCGGTCTGTGGCTGGCCATTGCCGTCGTTGCCGCGATGGCGCTGTGGAACAGTCCCTGGGCCGCCGCACCAAAGATGCTGTGGACACTCGCGCAGATGCCGCCGGCCACCGAACTCCCGGTGCCGGTGGAGGGTGTGCGCCCCCGCCAGATCGCCGATACCTTCGGCGCGCCGCGCGGCCGCGACCGCTCCCACGCCGGCATCGATATCTTCGCCCAGCGCGGCACGCCGGTGCGCAGCGTCACTGCCGGCGTCATCGCGGATGTCAGCGAACGCGGCCTCGGTGGTCGCCAGGTCTGGGTGATCGGGCCCGGGCGGGAACGCTACTACTACGCGCATCTGGAAGGCTGGGCCGAGGGCCTGGCGCGCGGCCAGGTGGTGCAGGCCGGTGACCTGCTCGGCCACGTGGGCGACAGCGGCAATGCCAAGGGCACGCCGCCGCATCTGCACTGGGGCATCTACGGCACGAACGGCCCCCGCAACCCGTTGCCGTTGCTGCGCTGATCGCCACGGCGCACCCGCGCACCGAACCGTTCATGATTTGTAAATAGGAATAGTTCGTATTACCATTTCTTTCGTTTCCGGTGGTGCCAGGACGGCCTGCCCGCCCTTCCCCTACCCGTAGCGCCTCGCCTCCTGGATGCCGGCCGAACGCGCGTGCTCGTCCAGGACCCCCATGACCCGTCCCGCCTTCCGTACCCTGCAGCCGCAGCGGCTGTCCGTTGCCGTGCTTGCCGTTCTCTGCGCCGTGGCCCCGGCCGCCTTCGCCGACACCGCCGCCGATCCGACCACGCTGGACAAGGTGGTGGTCAAGGGCGAACGTGCCGAAGGCTATTCGGTGCGCCGCACCTCGGCCGGTACCCGCTTCGATCTGGCACCGCGCGAGATCCCGCAGTCGGTCAGCATCATCAGCCACCAGCGCATCGAAGATCAGAAGCTGGACGACATCATCGACGTGCTGGCCAACACCACCGGCGTGACCAGCACCCAGTCCGACAGCGAGCGCACCGAGTTCTACGCGCGTGGCTTCTACATCGATGCCTACCAGTTCGATGGCCTGCCGACGCAGATGGTGCAGAACTGGAGCTACGGCGATTCCGGCCTCGATCTTGCGCTGTACGACCGCGTGGAAGTGGTACGCGGCGCTACCGGCCTGCTCAGCGGTGCCGGCAATCCGTCCGCCTCGGTGAACCTCATCCGCAAACACGCCGACAGCGCAGAACTGACCGGCAGCATCTCGGTGAACGTCGGCAGTTGGGGCCGCACACGCACCACCGTGGACGTGGGCACCGCGCTGAACGCCAGTGGCACGGTGCGCGGCCGGGTGATCGGCAGCTACCTGGACACCGATGGTCAGATGGACCGCTACAACCAGCGCAAGACGCTGGGTTATGCCGTCATCGACGCCGACCTGACCCCGGACACGCAGCTCAGCGTGGGCTACGACTACCAGCAGAAGCGCGCCAACGGCGCGACCTGGGGCGGCTTCCCGATGTGGTACGCCGATGGCAGCCCGACCAACTATCCGACCTCGTTCAATCCGTCGCCGGACTGGACCTACTGGGACACCACCAGCAAGCGTGCGTTCGCCACCCTGCAGCATGCCTTCAGCAACGGCTGGAAGTTCAAGATCGGCGCCACCCACGACCGCACCAAGGCCGACGACAAGCTGTTCTATCCGGCCTACACCGCGTTCAACAAGACCACGGGCGCCGGCATCACGCCGATGGCCGGCTTCTACAACACCGAGCGCAAGGTTGATGGCATCGATGGCTACATCGATGGGCCGTTCCAGCTGTTCGGCCGCGAGCACCAGTTCATGGCCGGCCTGAGCTACAACAAGCGTGAGTTCGCCAACTATGGTGATTTCCAGCCTGACTTCAACGATCCGAATGCACAGTACCTGCCGCTGGCCAGCTACTTCGGCTGGACCGGTGATTTCCCGCAGCCGAACTGGCGACCGCTGAAGCTTGCCAGCCAGGGCACCATCACCCAAAAGGCCGGCTATGCCGCCGCACGCCTGTCGCTGGCCGATCCACTGAAGCTGATCATCGGTGCGCGCTACACCGACTGGAAGAGCGAAGACGAAGGCAACGACCGCTCGCACAAAGTGACCACGCCGTATGCCGGCCTGGTCTACGACATCAACGATACCTACTCCGCCTACGCCAGCTATACCGAGATCTTCCAGCCGCAGACGCTGCGCAACAAGCAGGGCAGCTACCTCGATCCGGTCGATGGCAAGAGCTACGAAGTCGGCGTCAAGGGCGCGTGGTTCGACAACCGGCTGAATGCATCCGTGGCAGTGTTCCGCATCGAGCAGGACAACGTTGGCCAGGCAACCATGGACAAGGTTGACGGGCAAATGAACGAGACCGCCTACATCGCTGCACGTGGCACCGTCAGCCGCGGCTTCGAGTTCGAAGTGAACGGCGAACTGGCACCGGGCTGGAACGCGACCTTCGGTGCTTCACGTTACGTGGCCAAGGACATCAACGGCGCCGACATCAACACCAACCTGCCGCAGACCGCGCTGAAGCTGTTCACCAGCTACACCCCGCAATCGCTGCAGGAACTGACCGTCGGCGGCGGTGCCAACTGGCAGAACCGCATCTACTACGCTGCGCCGGTAGTGGGCCGCTTCGAACAGGAAGGCTACGCGCTGGTCAGTGCCTTCGTGCGCTACCGCATCTCGCCGGAGTTCAGCGTGCAGGCCAACCTCAACAACCTGCTGGACAAGAAGTACTACTCGCAGATCACCGGCTACGGTGCCTACGGCGACGGCCGCAATGGCTCGCTGACGTTCACCTGGGCGTTCTGATCCAACCGGCCTTGTAGCGTCGAGCCATGCTCGACTCGATCACACGGGGTCGTCGAGCACGGCTCGACACCACAACGGGGGCGCCCAGCGCCCCCGTTGCCGCGCTGCCCTTGCAGGTGTAGCGTCGCGCAGACGGATACCTCGCGCCTTCCCCCTCAAGGACGACCGGCCATGCGCACCCGCACGAAACTCGGTCTATCGCTCGTGGCCCTGTTCTCTTCGCTGCCGCTGATGGTCGCTACAGGCAATGGCTACTTCATCCTGCTTCTGCTGATCGGCCTGCCCGCAGCGATCCTGTTCTGGTTCGATCTGGGCCGTGAACTGCGCGCCATCCCCACTCCCACCCGCTCCGAGCGCGCGCTGGGATTGGCAATGGGCATTCCACAGGTGCTGTTCGGACTGTTGTGCGCGGGGATCGGCCTGATCCTGGTGGCCTGGATCCTGTACAACCTGCTGGTCCAAACGCTGCCACAGTTCCGCATTCCCTCACTGGCCGCCTTCGCGGTCGGGCCGATGATGATCGTGGCCGGACTGGGATGGGCACGCACCGCGTTCCGCCGTGCCAGCCTTGAACAGGATGACCCGGAACAGGACATTCCGGATTGACCGCCTTCATGGAGTCGAGCATGGCTCGACGCTGCAACGGCGCCGGGCTGAGCCCGGCGCCGTCCCTTCATCAGAAACGCAGGTCCGCGCGCAGGTACCAGTAGCGGCCACGCGGGATGTCATAGGTCGAAGCGTCGTAACCGTTCAACGAGCACGACAGGCAGATCGGCGGATCCTTGTCGAACACGTTGTTCAGGCCAGCGGTCAGCTGCAGCCCCTTCATCCAGTCGATCTTGTAGCCCACCTGCATGTCATGGAAGGTGGTGGCCGACAGCGTATTGGTGCCTGCGGCCTGGTTGCTGCAGACCGGGAATACAGAGGCGTCACCGCAGTTCTCGGTCAATTCGGAGATATGCCGAACGGTCCAGTTGGCACTCCAGCGGTCCAGCGTCCAGCCGATGCTGGCATTGCTGGTCCATTCCGGAATCGAGCTGTCGGCCACTTCCACGCCCGGCTTCTGCGGCTGCTTCTGGCCCGCCGCACCGGTGGCCTCGTAGCGGCCGACGAACGTGTTCTTCCAGCCCAGCTTGAACTGGCCGATCGAGCTCTGCGGCAACGTCCAGAACAGATCCACGTCCCAGCCATCGGTCTTGATCGAGCCGAGATTGGTCAGGCGGTTGTTGAAGCTGCTCACTGCACCGGTATTTGCGCGGGTGATGCCATCGCAGTAGATCGGATCCAGCGTTTCCACGCACAGGTCCAGCTGGGTCTGCGCGTTGATCGCCTGGATCGCGCCATCGATGGCATGGCGATAGAAGGTCACCTCCACGTCGAAGCGCTCGGACCACGAGGTGTTGTTGCCAAACCACGGGCTCCACACGAAACCGGCACTGAAACTGCGCGAGCGCTCCGGATCCAGCTCGCGGTTGCCGCCGGTGGTCACCGAGATCTGCGAGTTGGCCTGCTGGAAGCCGGCCGGCACGCCCAGCGCGGCACAGTTGGCGGCGCTGCCGCGCGGCGGCGTACCGCCCAGGCCCACCGAGCATGGATCGAACAACTGCAGGTCGGCACGCGCGGCCGAACCGTACAACTCACCAATCGACGGTGCACGGAAGCCCTCGGCATAGGTCGTGCGCAGCACGAAATCGTCGGTCACCTGCCAACGCAGGCCGTACTTGGGCGTGAACTCGCCACCGAAGGTGGAGTAGTCCGAATAGCGGCCGGCCAGGCTCAGGTCCAGCTTCTTGCCGAATGAAGAGTCGGCGAAGATCGGCACGCTCAACTCCAGGTAGGCCTCGTTGACGTCATACGAGCCGGATGTCGGCTGCGAAGGCACGCCGTTGTAGTGGCCCGCCACCGTCAGCGGATCGGGCTGGTACGAACCCTCGTACTTGCGATACTCGAAGCCGGTAGCGAACGACACCGGGCCGGCCGGCAGCGTGAACAGGTCGCTGGACAGGTTGGCGGTGAACAGGCTCAGTTCGTTCTGGCTGCGGTCACGCACCACCGGCTGGATCCACTTCAGCATGTCCGGCGTGATCGAACCGGCACCGCCGAAGATGTTCAGCGGCACGCAGCCCGGCGTCGCCGCACAGACGGACGGATCGCCCAGCGCCATGTTGACGTTGTAGATGTTGTAGCTGCCGTAGTTGGTCTGTTCGGCCTTGTTCTTGCTGTACATGCCGTTGACGTCCCAGTACCAGCTGCGGTCAGCCGCCTGGAAGTTGCCGACGAAGCCGGTGGCGAAATACGTGGTGTCCACTTCCTGCTTGAAGACGCGCGCACCGCCTTCCACCGGACGGCGACCGATCAGGCTCAGGTTGTCACCCGAGACCAGGTCGAAGCCGAACGGGTTGTACGGGTTGAGCGCAGACACGGTGATGTTGTCGGCCAGCGGATTGCCGGTGGCGCCATCGGGACCGAAGAACAGCGGCTCCGGGCCGGCCTGGTTGGTCGACTCACGGCGGTTGCCCAGTGCCTTGACGTACCACTGCACGTTGTCGGTGATGTCGAAGCGGAACTGGCCGAACAGGCCCTTACGCTCCGACGGTGTCAGCACCATGTTGTATTCGGCGAAGTTGAAGCGATCAGCACTGGTGAAGCAGTGATAGTCATCGGTGCGCGCGCAGCCGGCACTGCCGTCGTAGCGCGGGTTGCTCACGCCGGTATTGGGCACGATGTTCTGCACCGCACCGGTGTTCGGGTCGGTGAACATGAAACGGCCCTGCGGAATGCCACCGCTGCCGAAGGCCAGGCCGGTGCCGGGAATCGGGAAGCGCGACTGCTCGCGGTCCTTGGCGAACACCGGATCCTGCTTGGTCCAGCTGGCGCCGAGGAACAGGCTGAAGCGATCACCGCTCTTGCCCCAGGCCAGGTCCACGCCCTTCTGCGTGCCATCGCCCTTGCTGTACTCGCCGTAGTTCAGGGTCACCTGGCCGCCATCGAAATCACGACGGGTGATGATGTTGACCACGCCGGCAATGGCATCGGAGCCGTACAGCGACGACGCGCCATCTTCGAGCACTTCGATGCGCTCGACGATGGCCAGCGGAATGGTGTTGAGGTCGGTGGCCGAGCCCACACCGGAGGCGGACGACTCATTGACCCAGCGGATGCCGTCAACCAGCACCAGCACGCGCTTGGCGCCCAGATGGCGCAGGTCCACCTGCGCCGAGCCAGCACCTACACCACTGCCATCGGGCGGGAAGCCGAAGTTGCCGGACGAATTGAACTTGGCATTGAGCGCGGAACCGGAACCGGTGAGCTGCTGCAGCACTTCGCCGATCGAGGTCAGGCCGGTGCGTTCGATATCACCGCGGGTCAGCGTCTGGATCGGCACCTGGCCTTCGACTTCAGCGCGCTTGATGCGGGTACCGGTGACTTCCACCGCATCGAGGTTGGTGGTGGATTGTGCAGCGGCACCCAACGGTGCCAGGGTCATCACGCACAGCGCGACGGCAACCGCCAAAGGGCGGTGGTGCAGGTGATTCATTCGCTCTCTCTCCAAAGGAATGTCGGGACATGGGCTGCCGCACTCCCTCCCTGCATGGCGGCGCCGTCTCCTTTGTAAACAAGTAGTAAAAATCGCGACGTGACCGGCGACACCCTTTCACGCAATCATGACGAATGATCCATCGGCATCCGCAATTGGTTCAACATCTAGGAATTATTTTAAATTCCAGACTTTTGCCAGATTGAACCACGAATCCGGCAGAGACTCAGACCTCCGACGCTCAAAGCGAGGTCCAATCGTGAAAGCAACTACTGCCAGACTGCAAGCAGCGATCTTCGCACTTTTCTTCTTTTCATTTGCAGGTGAATCCGAAGCAGGCGGCCTCATCGAGTGCAACAATTGTGTATCGCCCAAATCCGTCGCTCTACAGTCTGGATCTGGCCTCACAGTGATAATTGACTTCGAAAAAGCACAACTGACTGCATTCGATGTTGAATATGATCGGGAAATGAGAAAATGGAGAGCCCTTCCGACCCCCGTACCCAGCCAGATCCAAATGGCATTTCTCCGGATTGTGGAAAGTGTATCTGGCGTCAGTGATCAGCCGAGCCACGCTCTTCCAAATGCGGGGGGAGGCGCAATGGTCCCTCTCCACCCCGACAATCCGGGGAATTCCAATGGGATGCGATTTCCAGAATCGTACAAATCGTCCGACGCGTTCGAGATCGTAAGCTCTGCGACCATGAGGACGCGACTAGGCCAGTATTTAGCCTTAGAAATCGCAGGAGCCAATACAAGCAACCCAGCGTGGAACAGCTTCGCGCTTTCCATACAGCAATTTTCGCTCAACTGGGCAAGCATCAAAGGGGGCGGATCAGTCAATATAGTAATTACTTGGAGAGACGGATCAAAAACCCTCTATCGAATCACCCCTGATAACGTAGCAGAGGCCAAATACCAGAAAGGTGAGAGCCGGGACGGCACTGGAAACAAGGTCCCAGATGAGACCATTGCAGATCCTGTCACGGCTCCTTCTTACGCTGGACAGTATTACTTCCGCCACGACGGCGATGTCGATAAATGGGCCCGCTCTGCTCAGATGTATGGCGTGCCGGTCCAACGCGGGTCCAGCAGTCGGATTTCCTGCAGCTGGGACGGCCGCACAGTCTATTGCCAGCAATACTGACTAAAGGTGGGCGCTGTTGAGGGCACATCGCCCCCCCCCCAACAGCGCCCCACCCATCTCACCGCACGAACGCAATGCGCTCCATGCCGGTCGCCTCGGCTGCGGCCAGAATCCTCGCCATGCCTTCGTATTCGGCCGCCGGATCGGTGGCGATGCGCAGCTCCGGCAGGTTGCCGGCATGTTCGCCCGCCTGTGCATGCAGACGCGCCTGCAGCTCACTGATCGCCATCGGCTGGCCATTCCAGCTCAGCTGGTTCGATGCGTCCAGGCGCAGCTCGATCGGCGGCGGCGGTTCGGGACGGTCGACCACGCGATCGGTGGCCTGTGGCAACTGCACGGCTATCGGCCGGGCCACGATCGGCGCGGTCACGATGAAGATGATCAACAGCACCAGCATCACATCCACCAGTGGCGTGACATTGATGTCCGCCAGCGGGCCGCTTCTTCCTGCGCTACTGAACGCCATGTGCCGCTCCCTGCAGCCGGGCCGTTCGCCCAAGCTCGACACTACGTCGCCCGCAGGCTCGCGAGGCAGTGCCTGCAGCACGAGCATTCAGCTGCCGTTGCCGACCCATCGCGTGCACGCAATGCGAAACTGAATTCAGCCATTGCCCGCTATGCTGCCCGCCATGACCCGACGCTCTTCGACCGCCCTGTCCCTGCTGCCCTTGGCCACCACGCTGCTGATCGGCTGCGCCAATGCCCAGTCCCTCGACGCCCAGAACGCGCAGCTGAAGGCCGCGATCGCTTCCGCCGAACGCGGCCAGTTCGATCCCGGCCAAGCCGCCGCACTCAGCCGCCATCCTGCATACGGCTGGCTGGAGTACGCCAACCTGCGCCGCAACATCGACACCGTCGATACCGCGCAGGCGCAGGCCTTCCTCAAGCGCTACGACGGCCAGGCCGTGGCTACCACCTTCCGCAGCGTGTGGCTGCCCTCGGTCGCACGCCGCCAGGACTGGCCGACCCTGCTCGCCAACTGGGCGCCCACCGACAACGCCGGCCTGCGCTGTGCGCAGCTGACCGCGCGCCAGGTGACCGGTAAGGTCGATCCGCAGTGGATCAGTGAAGCGCAGGATCTGTGGCGCAAGAACGGCAAGTCGCTGCCGGACGGCTGTGATGCCGTTTTTGCCGTGCTGCAGGCACAGGGTGGTCTGAGCGACGCGCTGCGCTGGGAACGCATCGACGCTGCCGCCGACGCCCAGCAACCCGCTGTGATGCGCAGCGCCGCACGGGGCCTGCCTGCCACCGACCTGGCGCTGGCCAACAATTACGCCGCCTTTGTCGACAAGCCCAACGCCAGCGCGTTGAACTGGCCGCGCAACGAGCGCAGCCGGCGCATCGCCACTGATGGCCTGGCCAAGCTGGCCAAGGCCGATCCCGGCGCCACCGAACAGCAGCTGCCTCAGTACGCGCAGGCATTGGGCCTGAGTGCCGACCAGCAGGGCCAGGTGCTGTACCAGATCGCACTGTGGACGGTGGCGTCCTACCTGCCCGATTCGGCGCGCCGTCTCAATGCGGTGCCGGAATCGGCGTACGACGAACGCCTGCACGAATGGCGAGTGCGCGAAGCGATGTCGCGCGGTGACTGGCCGGCAGCGCTGACCGCGATCCGCAAGATGGGCAGCAAGCAGCGCAGCGACCCGCGCTGGCGCTACTTCGAAGGCCGCATGCTGGAGAAGACCGGCCAGGCCCAACAGGCGCAGCCGCTGTTCCGCGAGGCCGCGCGCGCACCGACCTTCCATGGTTTCCTCGCCGCCGACAAACTGCAGCAGGGCTACACGCTGTGCCCGTGGAAGCCGAACGACAGCGCGCAGGCACAGGCGGTGATCGCACGCGATCCGGCCATCCAGCGTGCGATGGCGCTGTACCAGATCGATCGCGCCGGCTGGGCCGTGGCCGAATGGAACAGTGCGCTGTCGCGCTTCGATGACACCCAGCGCCGCCTCGCCGTTCGCGTGGCGCAGGACAATGGCTGGTTCGACCGCGCCGTGTTCGCACTCGGCAAGCAGCCGCAGGAACAGCGCCTGTACGACCTGCGTTTCCCGCTGCACCACGACGCCACCATCCGCCGCGAATCGGCACGCAACGCGATCGATCCGGCCTGGGTGGCGGCAGAGATCCGCGCCGAGAGCACCTTCACCCCGCGCGCGCGCTCGCCTGCCAACGCCATGGGCCTGATGCAGGTGCTGCCGGCCACCGGTGCCGGCGTGGCCAAGTCGATCGGCCTGACCGGCTACGGCGGCGCCGACAGCCTGTACGACCCGGACACCAACATCGCCATCGGTACCGCCTATCTGCGCCAGCTGATGAACAAGTACGACGGTCTGCCGTACGTGACCATCGCCGCCTACAACGCCGGCCCGACCCCGACCGCGCGTTGGCAGGGCCAGCGCCCGGGTTATGACCCGGACCTGTGGATCGAGACCATCAGCTACAAGGAAACCCGCGAGTACGTCGCGCGCGTGCTGGCCTTCAGCGTGATCTACGACTGGCGCCTCAATGGTGATGCGCTGCCTCTGAGCGACCGTCTGATGGGCCGCCTGGTGGACAAGCGCAAGAGCTTCAGCTGCGCCGCCA